>NZ_JCAKMY010000030.1:0-39346 GCF_059515845.1 Acinetobacter sp. CY79 | reverse complement strand
AAGGCTTATTCAGCAATATAATTTCAAAATGAATAAACCTGCAGCTAAAATCTACCATACAACCAATTGGTCATCCTATAATCGAGCCTTAATTAATCGAGGCAATATTTCCATTTGGTTTGATCCAAAGACTCAGTGGTATGCACAATCACAAGGCAAGCAAGGTCGAAATCAAACCTATTCCGATACAGCGATTCAATGCTGCTTAATGATCAAATCTCTATTTCGACTCTCTTTACGCATGGTTACAGGTTTTGTTCAAAGCCTGATTAAGCTTTGTGGATTAGATTGGACAGCTCCGGATTATTCCACCCTTTGTCGTAGACAGAAGCATATTGATATTGCGATTAGCTATCAAAAAAGTAGTAATGGGCTGCATCTACTTGTAGATTCTACTGGCTTGAAGTTTCTTGGTGAAGGTGAATGGAAATGCAAGAAACATGGGTCTGAATATCGTCGCCAATGGCGTAAGCTTCACATTGCTATAGATGCTAAAACCCTGCAAATACGTGCAGTACAACTCACCACAAATGATGTCAGTGATTCTCAAGTATTTGAAGATTTACTTGCTCAAATTCCCTTGGATGAACAAATTGATTCTGTTTATACAGATGGTGCTTATGACACAAAGCACTGCCGACAACTCATTTTAGATCGAGATGCATATGCGGTCATTCCACCGAGAAAGAATGCAAAACCTTGGAAAGATCAACAAGCGAGGTCTATAGAACGCAATGAGTTATTGAAAACAGTCAAACGGCTAGGAAGATCGCTTTGGAAAAAGTGGTCTGGTTATCATTGTCGAAGTTTGGTGGAAACCAAGATGCATTGCATCAAATTATTAGGCGATAAATTAACATCAAGAAGTTTCCCTAGTCAGGTGAATGAGATTCATGCACGCATAGCGGTCTTGAATAAATTCACAGAATTAGGTCGCCCTCATACCCAAGTTGTCTCTTAAATTTAACTCAATTAGGGTAGCTCTGCCTTTCAAACCTTTGTGCAACAAAGCCGTTCACTTCTACTTAATGGTTCTTTAAGATCAAAAATATATTTAATTACAGTTAGAGAATGAGAAGTAAGCAAAATTTGTAGATTCAAACTATTAGCTTGAGATTTTAATAAATTCATTAATTTAATTTGAGCTCTAGGGTGTAGACCTGCCTCAATTTCATCAATAACCAATAATCCACCAATGTATTCACCGCCCAATTCTCTTTTGATTTTCTTAAATGAAGCCAAAGCCGTAATAATAGAACTAAGAGAATCTTGCCCAAGAGAAATTGCCAAAGTGCTGTGATCAGTATTTGGAATTTTTGATCTTTTTTTAGAACCTTTAAAATTATGATCAACAATGCAATCTTTTTCAGAATTCTTTGTATAGTCAATAACTTCCTTAAATTTATCCTCTATATAAGCTTTATCATCATCATCAATAGCTCTTAATTCTTTTTTTTCAATGTTATCATTATCAATTTCGCCAATTGGTGTAATCCTACTCATGCCTAAGTAAATCGTAGGAATTGGCATTTTTCCGTCTATGCTAAGATTTAATTCTCTTGATCTTTGTGCATCTTCACTTCTTGGAATAACTCGAACCCTATCAATAACCGTCTGACCTGTTACAGGATCTATTTTAGTGTTAGCACCAACTGAAGATTTTTTTATAAAATTCTCTGTCCCTGTTTCGGTTTCTAATAAATAATCAATATATAAATAGCCACGTTCAGCAACAGGCTTAACATCATGCTCAGGATCTAAATGGAATATTTCATTAAATTCCGCTCTAAAGGATTTATCAAAATAACTTACGTGTTTCTTATCAGAAGAACCATTTGCTAGTAATCCCAATATACTTGACTTACCAATCCCATTATGGCCTGCAATGACTGTAATTCTTGGGCTAATTCCAATATCTAAATTAGCTAGTTTTCTAAATCCTATGCTATCAAACTTAATGGATGCAATTTTAATAGATTTCAATTCTAGATCCCTTAAAAATCAGTAATACTTATATGTCTAAAATTACAATTTTTAAAACAACATATTGAATTTTTAAACTTCAAACAAAGAATGCTCTCATAACTTATAGATAAAATAAGTCACACAATTTTATAGTTTCAATTACTACTGCACTATAGTTCAAAAATAATAAAATCACATTCGAATAGCATATTTTTTAACTATTAAATCTTATCAAATTAGAATATTACAATTGTATGTACTGTAATCAAGACAATTGATATTATCATTTGAATCATCTTAATGTTTGACCTTATACAAGAAACCCAGTACAAAGACTGGGTTTTTACAACAACAAAAAGTAATTTAATGCAAACCTAATTTCTCAGCAACATAGTCAGAATCTTTATCACCACGTCCTGACAGATTCACAACAATCTTAATATCCTTCGACATCTTTGGGGCTTCACGAATTGCCCAAGCGACTGCATGTGAACTTTCTAATGCAGGAACAATCCCTTCAACACGTGACAAAGTCATAAATGCATCTAAACATTCTTGATCTGAAGCAGTTGAATATTCAGCACGACCTAAATCTTTCAAGAAACTGTGCTGTGGACCTACACCTGGATAATCCAAACCTGATGCGATTGAATGCACAGCTAATGGCTCCCCGTTTTCATCTTCAAGTACATAACATGCCATACCGTGTAACTGGCTTGGCTTACCTAAGGTTAAAGTTGCAGAATGCATATCTGTATCTAAACCATGACCTGCAGGTTCAACGCCTACCAATTTTACATTTGGTTCATTTAAAAATGCAGTGAACGCACCCATTGCATTTGACCCACCGCCAACACAGGCAACAACATAGTCTGGATTTGTGCCGAAACGCTCTTTGGTTTGTACTTTAATTTCATCCCCAATAATCGCTTGGAAATCACGTACCATTTTTGGAAATGGGTGTGGCCCAACCACAGAGCCTATCGCATAAATAAAGCTATCTGGGTCTTTTAAATATTCTTCAAATGCACTATCGACAGCATCTTTTAAGGTTGCTGTACCACGTGTTACAGCAATCAAATTCGCACCTAAGATTTTCATCTTAACCACATTCGGATGTTCTTTCTCAATGTCCACTTGCCCCATATGAATTTCACATGGAATACCGACAAGTGCGCATGCCGTTGCTAAAGCAACACCATGTTGACCTGCACCAGTTTCAGCAATGACTTTCTTTTTACCCATGTATTTAGCAAGCAAAGCTTCGCCTAAACAATGGTTAATTTTATGCGCACCGGTATGATTGAGGTCTTCACGTTTTAAATAAATTTGTGCCCCACCCAACTGCTCAGACAAACGCTTCGCATGATAGAGTGGACTTGGACGACCCACATAATTCGCGAACAAATCGGCTAATTCGTTTTTAAACGCTGCTGTATGGCGAATTTCCTCGTATGCGACATTGATTTCATCCATCGCTGCTTTTAAATGTGGCGGAATAAATTGACCACCATATTCACCAAAAAATCCTTCTTCATTTGGTAAAGCGATGCCATTGATTTGATGTTGCATTCCAATCCCCTACACAGAATTACGTCACTTACTTAATGCTAAATTTAAAACTAATTCAAGATTTACTGAGCATTTAATCGCTTATTTCAAATATTAAATAATTAAAAATTAACGAGATAAATATTTCGTCATATCCTCAATGCCTTTCAAGCTCATCGGATACATATGATCTTCAAAGATCTGCTTAATCCATCCAATGGTTTGCGTGTAATGCCAATACTTTTCTACTTCTGGATTCAGCCACGCGGTTTTTTCATAGTGCTGTCTTAAGCGTCGTAACCAAACCTCACCCGCTTCTTCGTTCATATACTCAACTGAACCACCTGCCGAACGCAACTCATAGGGTGCCATACTCGCATCGCCAACGACGATGACACGATAGTCTTTCCCATAAGTATTCAACAAATCTTGGGTATTCATTTTTGTGGATGACCGGCGATGGTTGTCTTTCCAGACATAATCATACAGACAGTTATGGAAATAGAAGTATTCAAGCGTTTTAAATTCAGTCTTGGCAGCACTAAATAGTTTTTCACATTGGGCAATATGGGCATCCATAGACCCGCCCACATCAAACAACATCAACACTTTAATGCGGTTACGCCGTTCAGGTACCATTTGAACATCGAGAATACCCTGTCTAGCCGTCTCACGAATCGTTTGATTAATATCTAACTCTTCTTCAGCACCTTGACGCGCAAACTTACGTAAACGGCGTAATGCCATTTGCATCTGACGTGTACCTAAAATTTGCTCGTCATCTAAGTTTTGATATTTACGCTGTTCCCAAACTTTGACAGCCGATTTTTTACGTCCTGGCCCACCAATACGAACCCCTTCAGGATGATCACCAAAAGCACCAAAAGGAGAAGTTCCTCCTGTGCCAATCATACGATTACCACCTTGATGCTTTTTGTGCTGTTCACGCAAACGCTCTTCGAACATTTTCATCAATTCTTCTAAAGAGCCGGCTTTTTCAAGCGCCTCTCGCTGTTCAGGTGTTAAATGCTTTTCAAGTAATTCTAACTCCAGCCAATCTTTTGGAATTTGATGGAGCTTACCCATCAAATCATCTAGATCAAAAGTTTGTATACCTTCAAAATAATCTTTGATTGCACGGTCAAATTTATCAAAAAAACGCTCATCTTTTACCATAATGGTTTTAACGAGTTGATAAAACTCCTCTTGATCTGCAAACACTAGCCCTTGGCTGACTGCTTCATTTAAATCAATCAGTTCACGCGTCGTTACGGGAATCCCGTATTTTCGCAAGGTATAAAATAATCTTACGAACATGGGTGCTTACCTTTTAACGTCGAGCCATAAATGCAAGACGCTCAAGTAACTGCACATCCTGTTCATTTTTGATCAAAGCACCATATAGTGGCGGGATTGATTTTGACTTGTCGTGATTACGAAGCACATCTTCTGGCATGTCATCAGCCATAAGTAGACTCAGCCAATCAATCAACTCTGAGGTTGAAGGCGGTTTCTTTAAACCCGGTACTTGACGCAATTTAAAAAATACTTGTAATGCTTCATTGACCAAAGACGTTGAAATACGTGGAAAGTGGACGGCAATAATGTCTCTCATCGTTGCTTCATCTGGGAATTCAATATAATGAAAGAAACAACGGCGTAGGAATGCATCTGGCAATTCTTTTTCATTATTCGAAGTAATAATCACGATTGGACGTTGAGTCGCTGTAATGGTTTCGCCTGTTTCATAGACAAAAAATGACATTTTATCCAATTCATGAAGTAAATCATTTGGAAACTCAATATCTGCCTTGTCGATTTCATCAATCAACAAAACACAGCGCTCTTCACTGGTAAATGCTTCCCACAATTTACCTGGCTTAATATAGTTTTTAATATCGTAGACACGTTCATCCCCTAACTGGCTATCACGTAAACGTGAAACGGCATCATATTCGTACAAGCCTTGCTGTGCTTTGGTGGTCGATTTAATGTGCCATGTAATCAGTTTCAGTCCTAAACTTTGTGCAACCTGCTCGGCCAATAAGGTTTTACCCGTACCTGGCTCACCCTTAACCAATAAAGGTTTTTGAAGCGCACGTGCTGCTTTGACAGCAAGTTTAAGACTATCAGTCGCAATGTACTGATCTGTACCAGAAAATTGTTGAGCATCTGCAGACATGTTCTAACCTTATTTTTATTTAAAGTGGAGTCGAAATTTTGGATTGCGTGCTGGTTTGCACTGATTTTTTATTTGTGATGTATTTTGACCAAAAGAACCCAGCCACTAAACCAATCCCAACAACGAGTGTGATCAGCGAGAGATTAGACCAGATCAAGGGTGAATCTTTGGTGAGCACACCAAAAATCAGACCAAAAATTGCAGGTGCGATAGCGGAGTTAGGTCCTTCGGAAACAGTCGGCGTTGCAAGGATTGCAAATACCAATACCCAAGTAATTCCGCCAAGTGGTGAAGGTAAACGCTTAGCAATGGAATACCAACACCACAGAATGATCAATGTACCAAGAACATAAACTGCGATGGCAATACTGTCTTCAGGAATTGAATCCAGCATTGATAAAAATTGAGCCCATATTCCTGATTGATCTTCACGCACCGCGTAACCCCTCTGGTTCAACTGCATTCGGGTTAATTAACCCTTCTGGAGGCAGTTGGATATAAAATCCTTTGGTTTGAATAGAATCCATAACATGCATAACATTCGCACGTGCTAACTTCTTCTCTGCATGTAATTCAATCGACATCACAAAAGTTGCACGACCAAATGCCGACTTAAGCGCATCAGATAATACACCTAAAGGATCTGCTGGATTACCTTCATCATCAGAAGAATTTACACGAGCAACGTAAAGATACATTTCATCTTTTTTGCTTGATTTATAGATTTCACACCACATTTGTATACAACACCAATAAAACTCATTGCAAAGCATACAACAAAATAATCTCAGATACATTAGCGTTTGTTAACGCAACAGTCGTCTTGACTTAGCTACCACTTTGCTTGTTTATTATTTATACATGAAACAAATCGATTCGCGATCAACGTATAAATTATGACTTAGAACTTTTCTATTGATTTACACACTTTATTTATTAAGTTCTCATGTCTAAATGATCTCGATCTTAGAATTGAGTCATGTAAATAATTTAAATCAATCCAAAGAATTTATACGACCATCTCATTTAACTTTTTGAGATCCGATCTTAAATCCTCTCAATTGAGTAGGCATAGAACAGTGCTATGCCTACTAAGTCACTCACTATTTAATCATTTACTTTCATTTGCTTAGATAAATAGTCAACATCATCATTGAGCAAATGAATCAATGGTCTTGTAAGCATATCGTAGCGCCAACCGAGTAAATATTGGGGTAAGTCTTGTTCATCACCATGAAACACCACATGCTGATATAAAGAACCCAGCCACTTTTTACGCATTAATACTTCTTTGGGAATATCGACCTCGCCCGCAATATTTTCGATTAACTCATCAACACTTTGCGTAATGCCCTGAGATGAATGACGAATTGGACGTGCGATTCGCAGTGGCCACTCATCTTGATCAGGTAACTCTTTGATAATGTCTAAAATAATTTTGCCATATTCACCAACCACATTTGGACGAATATCTTTAATTTGCGACAACTGAAAAATATTCTTTGGATTCTTTTCAACCAAATCAATCATCGTGGAGTTTTTGAGTATAAAACTACGTGGTTGATTTAGGGCCTTCACCATTTCTTCACGCCACACGCTAAGCAACTGAAGTTGCATCAATTGACGACGAGAATGACGATAATTCCCGACATCTAAATAGAGTTTAGATTTTGGTGTTTCGCTGGCAATATCTAAAGTTAAACTCGTACAGTCTTCTAACACGTTGTCATATAAACGCTTTTTAACTAGATCAGCTTTTAACTGATCTGCCAGTTGCATAATGTATAAAACATCATTAGCTGCATAACTTTTTTGTTCATCACTCAATGGACGAGCCAACCAATCTGAGCGTGTCTGCCCCTTATCTATATCAATATCTAAAATCTGTTTTAGCGCATTTTGATAACTGACTTGTAAACCATGGCCTAAAAAAGATAAAGCAACCTGAGTATCAAATACATTTTTAAGATGCTTCTTTTCTGAATAGTGATAGATGAGATCAATATCTTCGCCACAGGCATGAAATATATTTTGGTTGGCTTTAAAAATTTTAGCCCAAAATGAACTGAGATCTAATGTCGTTCCATCCAGCAAAAATACTTGACCATCAATATTAATTTGTAAAACACCTAATTTGGGCCATAAGGTATTTACTTTAATAAATTCAGTATCTAAACCATAGACTGAATTCTGATTCATCAGATCCAGTACATTTTCAAGTTCGTTTTGTTGATGAATGAATTTAAACATAGTAGAACTGTCAAAAAATTACGCGAGTGTTGCTCAATAGTTTAACCTAATAAATCTATTTTAAATATAAATGACGAGTTTAAAAATAGAGCAACCATATGTTTTTAATTAAAAAATTATTTATAAATATAAATATTTATACTTTATACAAATTAATTCAATAATTTTCAATAACCTACTACCACGCTGAACATCTTAACTTTAATCACCGATATTGCCATAGATAAATAAAATGAAAAGTAACCCACTTAGGATTTTTGTAATCAATTGCTAAAAAAAGCACTCTTGGTGCTTATTTCATTTGCATCCGGTTGTGTAAAGCTTGGCTGAGTGTATGGCTATCGACGTACTCAAGCTCTCCGCCTTGAGGTACACCTTGCGCAATTCGAGTCATTTTCAAGGGTAAATGACGCGTTGCTTCGACTAAATAATGAGCAGTGGCTTGCCCTTCTACCGTCGCGTTGGTTGCCAGCACCACTTCTTTGACTCGCCCATCAGATAAGCGCTGTACCAAAAATGGAATACCAACTTCTTCAGGACCAATACCATCCAAAGGTGATAAATGACCACCTAAAACGTGATATTTTCCTTTAAAGCTACCACTTTGCTCAATGGCCATTACATCAGCAGGTGATTCAACCACACAAAGTAAGGTTTCATCGCGCTCGCTAGATAGGCAAATATTACACACTTCTTCTTCAGTCAATGAATGACATAAACTACATTCATGAATATAAGACGTTGCTTCATTTAATGCATGAGCCAAACCCATTGCACCTTGCTTATTTTTCATAATGAGATGCAATGCCATACGCTGAGCCGATTTCGGCCCAACGCTGGGTAGAATTCTCAATGCTTGAACAAGCTGATCAAAACGATCACTAAACATTGATTGATTCCTTAGAACATGCCTGCTAGACCAGGTGGCAATCCCATCCCTGTATTTGCAGATTTCATTCTTTCTTCTGAAACGACTTCTGCTTGACGAGCTGCATCATTCATGGCTGCTGCAATCAAGTCTTCAATCATATCTGGATCATCTTGAAGTAATTCAGGGCTGATTTCGATACGTTTAACCACGTTGCGACAAGTCATGGTTACTTTAACGAGACCACCGCCTGCTTCTGCATGAACTTCAGTTTGAGCGAGTTCTTCTTTCGCTTTCTTTACATTCGCTTCCATGTCTTTTTGCATGCGCTGTGCTTGTTGCATCAACATATTAATGTTCATATCTTTCTCCGAACATAAATTTCAATTTAAAAATGTGAATAAACTATTTCAAACCCACTGATTGTTAGATCAGCTCTAAGCCACGTTGAATATCACCAATAATATCATCAATATCTTCTAAACCAACAGAGACACGAATTAAACCTTCACTAATCCCCGCAGCTTGCTTCGCTTCAGCGGACATTCTGCCATGAGAGGTCGTCGCAGGATGTGTAATGGTTGACTTTACATCACCGAGATTACTGGTGATTGATAAAAAGCGGGTGTTATCAATGACTGTCCACGCGCCTTGACGCTCACCTTTGACCACAAATGAAACTACGCCACCGAAACCTGACTGTTGTTTTTTTGCCAGTTCATGACCGGGATGGTGCGGTAAACCTGCGTAATAGACTTTTTCAACCTTTGGATGCGCATCTAACCATTCAGCCAATTTCTGTGCACTTGCGCAATGCGCTTTCATACGCAAGCTGAGTGTCTCTAAACCTTTTAAGAAAATCCATGCATTGAATGGACTCAATGAATTACCCAGTGTACGAATCACACCTGTAATTTCTTCCATAAGTTTGGCACTACCAACAACTGCTCCACCCAAAGCACGACCTTGACCATCAATGTATTTCGTTGATGAATAAATCACCAAATCAGCACCAAATTGAATTGGGCGCTGGAGTACAGGTGTACAGAAGGTATTGTCTACCGCAAATAATGCACCATGTGCATGTGCAATATCAGCAATCGCTTGAATGTCACCCACTTGAGCCAATGGATTTGATGGGGTTTCAATAAAGAGTAATCGTGTCGTTGGACGAATTGCTTGTTTCCAAGCATCATGATCTTCTAAATCAACAAAACTAACATCAACGCCAAATTTGATCACGTATTTTTCAAATAACGAAAGAATTGAGCCAAACACCGCACGAGAACAAATCACATGATCGCCTGACTTTAAATAAGCCAAAGTGATTGCATGAACACCCGCCATACCTGAACTTGTTGCAACAGCAGCTTCAGCGCCATCCATCACAGCCAAACGCTTTTCAAAGGCTTGAACCGTTGGGTTGGTATAGCGTGAATAGGTATTTCCTTCGATTTCACCAGAGAATTTAGCAGCCGCATCAGCCGCGTTTTCACAAACAAATGATGAAGTTAAAAAAATTGGCTCACTATGCTCACCTTCGAAGGTACGGTTATGTCCAGTACGAATGGCTAAAGTATCAAGTTTATATTCAGTATCGTTTTGTTGGCTCATTACGATGAATCAGTCACATGACTGCCTTTGTTAATAATTGCCAACATTTTGAGCGTCTATAGTATTTAAGGTCAAGGTAAAATAAACAAATATCGCCTACACTTCGTACAAATCATATGATGATGAGACATTCACAGTTCATGCAACAGCTCAAAAAAACAATTGCAGACAAACAATACAAATTAAAAAATTTAGCAACCCGTATTTTTTATGGGAAGTCTTTGGTTTTGTCTCAAGCGACGCCCTATGATGTGATTGGTACTTATCAGCAAAGCGAAATTCGATATTATGCTGCGCCAAATAAAAAGTACCGTGAGCCATTGGTTTTTGTTGCTCCATTGGCAATCAAAATGGATATCTACGATTTATATCCCTATCGCTCTTTAATCAAATACTATGTTGATCAAGGTTTTGATGTTTATCTGATTGATTGGGGAAATTTTAGTTACCGTGACCGTGATTTAAATTTTCTCAGCTTTATTGACCATGCCATCCCGAACTGTATTGAACAAATTGTGGCGCACTCGAAATCAGATCAAATCTCACTGCATGGCTGGAGTATGGCCGGTATTTTTGTTCTGCTCTACACTGCATTACGTCAAAATAATCATGTCAAAAATTTAATTGTATTAGGTAGTCCGATTGATAGCTTTGCATCCGGTGGTATCGGAAAACTATATAAAAAAGTGAATCAAATTTTGGAAAAAAACCGAGTCCTGCAACGTAAAATTTACAGTGGCAGTATTCCGAAACGCTTATTACATACACCCGGATTTTTAAATGCATTTGGATTTAAAATATTAGATCCAAAAGGCTGGTATGAAGGACATAAACAACTTTTGTTGAACCTAGATGATCAAAAACTTCTTCATGAACATGCCACTTTAGGCTATTTTCTAAATCATATGATTGATTATCCTGCTGGTATCAATCAAGACATGCTTTTTAATGTTTGGTTAAAAAACCCACTCAATCAAGGCTATATTCAATTAAGAGATAAAAAAATAGAATTAAAAAATATAGACTGTGCTCTGTTTGTTGGTGCGGGTCAGAGCGATCAAATGGTGACAGCAGATGCTGTTAGACCATTGACTGAATTGACAAATAGTCCAGATGTCACGTTTACTCTTATTCCCGGTGGGCATTTAGGCTTGATGTCGAGTCAAAAAAGTGCCGATGAATTTTGGCCAAAATTATCTCAATGGCTGGCTGAACGTTCAACATCTATTTAAATACTTAAAACCAATCAATACGAGTAAATCGAATGACAACAGTTGCATTTATTGGACTAGGCGCAATGGGCTACCGAATGGCAGCGCATTTACCTCAACAATTTGAGAATGTTTTGGTTTGGAATAGAAGTTTTGATAAAGCCAAGCAACATGCTACTGAATACGGTACTCAGGCTGTTGAACTAGAACAAGCGGTACAAGCTGATATTATTTTTTCATGTTTGCCAACCAGTGCCGAAGTAGATTCGATTTTGGATCAGGTTAATATCAAGTCAGGTTCAGTCTGGATTGACTGTACTAGTGGTGTTCCTGAAGCAGCTCGTTTACAAGCTGATAAACTTAAACTCAGAAATGTCGCCTTTTTAGATGCACCTGTCAGCGGTCAGACCATCGGTGCTGAAAATGCAACACTCACGTTTATGGTCGGTGGTGATGCAGAAGCATTTCAAAAAGCCTTACCCGCAATGCAAACATTAGGAAAACTAATTAAGCATGTTGGCCACTCAGGCTCTGGCTTTGCAGTTAAGGCCGTGAATAATATGATGCTCGCGGTTCATTTGTGTGCAGCCGCAGAAGGCTTTACAACGCTGAAAGCGCACGGCGTTAATCTGAATGAAGCATTAGATTGCATTAATGCATCCAGTGGTAAAAGTGGCGTCACTGAAAATGTACTTCCTCAACGCGTATTTAACCGAAGTTTCCCTCTCACTTTTGCTTTACCGCTTTTAGCCAAAGACACGGGTATTGCTGTTGACTTAGTCCGTGATGCCAATCTTTCAGCGCCCGTGATTGCTTTAACGCAAAGCTTAATTCAAGCTGCCAATGATTCATTAGATGTAGACAGTGATTTTTCTGCTGCAGTAAAAATGTATGAATCATGGAGTAAAATTACTTTAGAATAATTTTTAGCCATTGAAATTGAACAGTCTGGTCATATAATGTAATCAAGTGACAATAATATATGTCCATTTGAGGGTTCTCATGAATAAATTATTCTTAGGTTTAGTTGCTGCATTTTTAATGTCAGCTGGGGTTTCTGCATTCGCTGATACAACCAAAGAATGTGAAAAAATCAAAGACGAATACAATATTATCTATGCAGCAAAAGGTTTTTGTTTCAAAGACCCTGATGCTAAAGCGAAATATGGTAACGAAAACTGCAATACCACGAAGCCAAAATTTTCCGAAAGAGAACAGCAAAAATTAGATGCAATTAAAGCTCGTCAAAAAGAATTGAATTGTAAATAATAGCGTTCAATTTATTCTAGCAAGGACCAGTTATGACTTACGATGATCAAAATATTTTTGCACGAATTATTCGCGGAGAGCTTCCTGCAATCAAAGTGTATGAAGATGATCGTGTTTTAGCATTTATGGATATTATGCCTCAGGCTGAAGGTCATACATTGGTCATCCCAAAATTTCCTGCTGTCACCCTCCTCGACCTTGATCCTGCAGAAGCTGCTTATACCATTCAAGTTGTGCAAAAAGTTGCTAAAGCAATGAAAAAAGCATTGGATATGAAGGGTATTGTGCTTATGCAACTCTCTGGTGCGTCTGCAGGTCAAACTGTTCCTCATGTGCATTTTCATTTGATTCCAAGTTCTGTTCATGAGCTCGGCAAACATGCAATGCAAATGGGTGATCAGGATAAAATTAAAGCGCTCGCTGAAAAGATTAAGTCAGCATTGTAATTTTTTCATGAAATAAAAATAACTGTATTTAATTAAAGGAGCTTAGGCTCCTTTTTTTGACCTTGAATATGACCATTTGCTTGTTTGAATATATTTTTAAGATTCAAATCAAAATATAGAAAATTTAATGGTTCTGAAATATTTCGTTAATATTAATGACTTATTTGTACACGATACTTAGCTCAACAACAGAACAGTAGTAACAAAAAGCTACTCAACATGATGATCAAGATACAGAATCTTGATTTTACGGAGCTAGGAATGAAAAAAACACTTTGCGCTTTAGCAGTTGGGGCAATGCTCATTACACCAGTAATCGCCAACGCAGCAGATGTAAAAATTTATGGTCGTGCGCATGTATCTTTAGATTATTTAGATGATGGTAAAGATTATAACGAAGTGGGTTTATCATCAAACTCTTCTCGCTTGGGTTTTAAAGTAGAACAAGAATTAGAAAATAACATGACTGTTTTCGGTCAAATAGAACAAGAGATTAATTTTGCAAGTGGTGGACAAAATTCAGGAGTTGACTTTGCTACTCGTGATACATTCGTAGGTTTAAAGGGTGATTTCGGTCAAACACGTGTTGGTCGTTTTGATAGCCCATTTAAAGCTGCACGCGGACCTGTCAATTTCTTTGGTGACCAAGTTGGCGATATTCGAAATGTAACTCGTGCTGGTGACCTACGTTTTGATGAACGTAATGAAAATACGATTGAATATAAATCACCAAAGTTCGGTAATGGATTTAATGTAATCGCTGCACTTTCACTACATGAAACAAATTCACCAGGCACCACTGAGACTGTAGTAGACACGAATACAGGTGAAGTAATTCAAACCAAAGGCGACTCTAAGAATAACAAAGCTTATGACTTAGCTTTAACGTATAAAGAAGGCCCTATTGATTTTGCTGCAGCGTACGAGCATTACGAAGAAGATGCAACTCGTGGTGAAAGAGATGGTTTCCGCTTAGCTGGCGCATACAAAGTTTTACCTGAACTCAATGTCGGTGCACTTTATCAATATACAACTCATGATAACGATGTGAAAAATCCTGATGCACAAGTATTCGGTGTAGCGGCAGACTATAAGTTTGCACCTAAAACATATGTCCGTGGTCAAGTGATGCATCGTGATGTAGATACTGAAGATGCAAATGCCACGCTTATTGCTGTAGGTCTTGAACATCGCTTAGATAAGGCTGTTAGAGTATACGGTAACATTGCGACAGTGCTTAACGACAAAAACTCAAGCCTCACCCCATGGGAACAAGCGCGTTCTAACAATGTAAAAGGCTTTAAAGGCGAAGATGCTTTAGGTTTATCTTTAGGTATGCGTTACGACTTCTAAATTTAAGTATTCTTTGAAAAGCAGTCATCATGGTGACTGCTTTTTTTTCTTGTCTATTTTATGATTTTTTTTAATTTTTAGATGGTTTCAATGTTGAATGTGTACCCCATTTTAAATACACAAATCAATAAAGTTATTTGATTTATAAAATCATACTAATTTTGCTTAGGCTATTTAAAAATCTTTATTTAGCTTCGCTAATTTTAAATGGCTGTTAGTTGGACTTGAGCTAAATAACCAATAAATGATTAAACACACCATTACCAATAATAAAAAATAATAGGGATATTGCTGATCTAATTGATACAGTCCAGTACTGAGCAAAGGTCCGAATACAAAACTAATCGCTTGAGTTGCTGTACACCAACCCGCAACTTTAACTTGATCATGAGCTGATGCATTTTGTGAAGCGCCAGTCGTAAAAGCAGGAATTAAACATGCCACAGAAATCCCATACAAAATGTAAGTCAATTGAAAAATAATAAGATGTTCTGTGTAAATTGTAATGACTAATGCCAGCATCATCACGATTAATCCTATCCATAACAACTGCTGTAATGACCATTTTAAATACTTCGTAATGAATACTTGCATAGACACTAAAGCAACACCCACGATCAATGAGCATTGCGCAAAATAGACCGCGCCTTCAGTAATACTCACTTCAAACCGATCCTGAATATAGAAACCCGCTGTGAGATTTAGAGTGACAATCGCCAAATAAAGCGAAAATCCAAGCACCAACCACGGAAAGCATTGCTTTAATCCCAAAACACTACCCTGTTGATTTTTAATTTCCATAAATTCTTTGGTTTGTATCATTTTATTTTGATGAGCAACACTCTTTTCATGCTCAAAGATATAACCACGATCAAATTGAAATATGATTACAATACTCATGCTGGCTAAAATCATGATCGCTGCCCATAACGGCGTTAGAATCCCCCAATATAAAAATACTGTGGTTAATAACGGTCCAAAGATCAGTCCTAAACTATTTAAGGCACCGAATTTGGACATTTTTTGAGAACGTTCTTTTTCATCTGTAAAGTTTGTCATCACATAACTTTGCAACGCAATTTGTGGCATCGCCATAAAGAGTCCAGTGGATGCTCGACTGAACATCAACAATGTAAATAACAGCATTAGACTCACTTGATTGATCAATCCAAACATCAAGGTGGCTGTAAATAAACCCCATGTGATCGTCATCCCAACAAAGCCGATACTCAAAAGCTGGTAAATCGAATATTTACTTTGCTGTTTAGATATATAAATTGCTGCAATCGCCATCAACAATGCACCTATTGAAACCAGAGCACCTGCTTGGATTTCAGTCAGTTTTAATTGTCGAATGAGTGGTGCTAATAATGGCAAAATCATTGAGAAACTAGCACCATTGGCCAAACTCGCCGCCATAAATAACGTATTATTTTTATTGTTCAATATTGATTCCAAATCAGTGAATTAAAATTTTTATTACAGGTGTATTATCAAAATGCTTATCAGTTTAAGAGGGTGCCGAAGCATCCTCTTAGTTGACTACCTTAAATTCAATTAAATCAATATTTTAGCATATAGCTAAGACCGTATGTACGTCCTTCGGCAGCTAGACTGGATAAGGGACCATAGACAGATGCCACTGACTGGCTATAGATCGATTTATAATCGGTATTCCATACGTTATAAACACCGAATCCTAAATGTCCAGGCCCTACTTTCGCATTGCTGATGACATCCATGGTTGCAAAGCCTTTAATTTCAGATGTTGCAGCTGAATTATATTGAATCGCATCTTCTTTCGCTTTATCCGTGCCTACAATAGCCAAAGCTTGGACTCTTAAGCTCATATCATTCTCAAACTGCCATTCTGAAAAAGCTGTTCCTTTTAAAGGTGCAACACGAATTGCATCAAGCTCCTGCCATTTGCCCTGAGTATTTTTAAATTGTCCTCGGGTATAGGCCATCGTTCCACCCAACGTCCAGGTGGGTGAAACTTGGTATGAAACATTTCCCTCAACGCCATAGACTCTTTCATCCGTATCGATGACATCAATGGTAAAATTAGGTTGTCCGAATTTAAGACTTTTATCTGAATCATTATAAAAAGTCGTGATACCTGCTTTTAATCCTTGATCATTCTGAGTACGCCAGCCGAGTTCATAACTATTTACTTTAATCGGATCGATGCTCTGACTATTGATGACAAAATCGGCAGGGACATCACGTAACATTCGTTGTATATCAGGTAAATTGGCACCTTGAGAGAAATTTGCAAAGAGCTGTTGTGCATCATTGACATGATAGACAGCACCGACATTGAATAAGGTTGCATCATGTTTCACTTTACCGCCATTTAAAGTTTTTGCTTGATAGCCTGGACGTAAGTCTTGATTAATCGCCTCCATATACGGCGTAGATGCATCTACTTGGCTTTCTACTCGTTCATGTCTCACACCTGCTTGAACATCCCATTGGTCGGATAACTTTAGATCAGCTTGTACAAATGCACCCAGCTTGTCTGTTTCCACATCAGGACCAAAAGCATATTGATTAAAAGGTTTATAATTTAATCCATTACTTTGTCTAAATGTTTCACTGTCATAGACCTGAATGTTTTGTTCATCCTTTTCATTTTCATAGTCTAATCCATACGTTAAACCTAGACTTTTACCTTGCACATCAAACGCTTTTGTTAGTGCAGCACGTGCACCATAAACATCAATATCCGTCGCAGATTGATACACTAAGTAAATATCTCCGCCCATCGCTCGAGGAGATGGAAACCATCTTGCTTTTTCATTTCTGTAATAAGCTTCTGTATTTAGACTTTGTCCAAGAATATCTTGATTTTCATATTGCACATTGAAGCTGTATCGTTCCGTTTGAGGTTGTGAATCGAGCTGAAGACCTTTGACTGCATTTAAGCTTGGAAGATAATTGGGTTCCCGATTTATAACAGCGAGATTTGGACCGTAGTCAGGACCATAATCGCTGTCTTGCTCATCATTATAGTATTGAGCACCGAAACTTAAGTTTTGAGCATCAGAAATATTCCACTGAATGCGTCCATTGACATCTAAGGTTTCTGTATCTTGGCGATCCGTTTGTGCTGTCTCAGGTGCGATACGATGTCCACGACTATCTTGGATCTCACCTCGCGTCGCATAGCTTGCTCCGAGCGTCCCTCTGAATGCCCCTTGGTTAAAAGACATGGTTTGTGCAGCTTCATAAGCCATCGCATCAGATTTAAAATGATTGCCTGATGTAACCCCTAGTTTGGTTTCAAAATTGAGTGGATCTTCACCGCCTCGTTTGGTAATGATGTTGATAATGCCGCCTGTTGCACCAGAACCATAAATACTGCTTGCACCTGAAACGACTTCAATACGCTCAATCATCGAAGGACTGATGCTATTCAGTTGTCTTGATCCATCACGGTAGCCCGTTTGTGGTACCCCATCGATCATATACTGCACCACACGACCACGCATCGTCATACCATAATTGGATGTGGTTCCCGAACTTGGGGTTAACGATGGCACCAGAATCCCTAAGATATCTGCGGTAGATTTGCCTGCATTGGCTTGTTGAGCAATGTCTTCCTGACTAATGCTATATACCGTCCCAGCAATATTGGCGATACTTTTAGCAGAGCGATTCGCTGTCGTGACAATCGTATCCAGCTTTTGCATGGATTGAGGCTCAGCATTACCTGCTTTGTTTAAAACAGCAGTCTCATCTTGAGCATAAATTTGAGTGCTGATTGCCAATGCTAAGCAAGTCATTTGAAGTGGTAATATTATTTTTTGCATGACTAAATCCTGACTTAAACTCTTAAGATGTACGATTTTTAAGAGGTGATTTCATTTTTGAAATAATGATTTGACTGAGTACAACACTGATGATCGATGCAATCGCTAGAACAATATAGAAATTGCCAAACCCGAGTGACTTGGCAAGAAAACCAGATGCAGCGCCACCGATAAAGTAGACCAGCAGTTCGAAACACACCAAGATGGTGAAATCAGTCCCTGCCTGCTCTTTAGAACTACTTTGCATAAAATAGGCGTAGAGAGACGTCATAGCGATATAGCGAATAGCCAGCATCGCCACCACGAATACCCCTAAAAGTAATTTCCATTGCTCTAACCAACCCACAATGAGGGCAGTACCAATAAGGGCATAGAGTAAAGTTCGCCCCCAACCTGCCCAAATTAAAAGTCGTGTGGCATCTATCTTTTTGAGCAGAAATGCGGCACTGATCGCGGCCAATAACCCCACGCCTGCCCCAATCACTGACATCAACACACCAATGTGTGACAATGACCATTGATGATCAATCAGCATCGGATTCAGCATTGCCATTGCAGGTGCTTCTACAATGCGATAACAAACAATCAGCAACAATGCCCATTGAATTTCTTTACGCTTAAATGCTTTGCTCAAACTCGGTTTAGGCTTAGAGATCGATAGACCTGTAGCGCTATGATTTTCTTTAATGAAAAAAATAGCCATCATGGTCAATGCCGTCATGACAGACAGACAAATTAGTGCTGTTCGCCATCCATAATATTGATAAAGCCAAAGTGTCGCGGCCCCACCGAGCATACTCCCCAGTGCAACCCCCATACTTTGGGCCATACTGCCCAAACGATATTCTGACTCACTAAAACGTTCGACGGTATAGCCATCAATGGCAATATCTTGTGTCGCTGCAAAAGTTGAAATCCACAATCCAATGACCACGAAGACTGTTAATCCATAGTTAAATTGGGTCAATGCTAATGCGAGCACACCCAATACCAATGCAATCTGAGTCAACATTAGCCATGATTTACGTTTTCCCAATGACTTAAAGTAAAACCGATCAATATAAGGTGCCCAAAAAAACTTAAATGCCCAAGGCAGATAAAGTAAAGAAAGCATTCCAATCCAACGAAGATCGACACCTTGATGTCTCAAAATGGCAGGTAAAGCCACATTGTAAAAATAGAGAGGTAAGGCATGTGCTAAATATAAAACAACAACCACAGAAAGCCCAATTGCCGAAATATTTTGAGTATTTAGTGCATCTGATTGTGGTTTTTGTTGCGTTTTGATGGATGATGTCATGTCGTGCATATCCACTTCTGTACAGCCCATTGCAATGCAGAAGTTAAGTCTAAGGAAACGTAATAAGGCACCCGCCATGCAGCATGCAATGCAGGTGTGTTTAAACGCGCTTGATCATCTTTGTCTTGTGCAATACGCACCAAACCAAGACAGTATTCAAAAAAATCGTGTTTATATCGTTTGTACCAAATCGCTTGAAGCTGTCGATATTCATCGGGAAATGTGGTATCAGCTGCCGTCTGCATCACCAAAACAAAATGCTGTTTTTTGAGAAAAAAACGCTCAATTTGAGTCAACCACAGTTCAAATTCTTCAACGCTCACATGCTCAGAAAATCGCATATCAAGGATCTGCATATGGGTGCAGCGATAACTCATAGCACAACCTCTTTTACGAATGGGTTATGCTGTACTTGGGTTTGATATTGATTTGAGGCTGTTAGAAAATGACCATATTTTTGATAAAATGTATCGCGGAAACAGTAATACAGCATCGCCGTTTTTTCAGGCATAGGAATTAAACCTTGTGCCTCATAGCACAACTCTTCTACAACGGCAGCATAAGGTTTTACAGTATGATCAGGCTCACCCACGATTTTCTGTGAATCTGCATGTTCAAATATATAAAAACTGAGTAAACGCATCACTGCTCTGAGATACCCTTTACCAAACACAGACTTTTCACCAAAAAGTAAATGCCATCCTAGATCCGAATCATGACCTTCATAATATCGACCTAAGCGATCTCGCTTGCCTTCATAAATTTCGGTATAACCCACATCTTCGCCATTCACCCCCACGATCAGTAAACGCTGATGATCATCTGCCAACATCCGATCGTAATAAACCTGTAAATCCAATTCAGATTTATTGAGATTCCATTGTGGAATCACATGAGGTTCATTCATCCATCGATGTAATAAAGGAATATCTTGAGGATACTGCACCTGACGCAAATAAAATTGCGTCTCATTCTCATAATATTGATAAAAATCTGGGAGTTGTTGAGATAAAGTTGGCATTCTGACTATCCTTATTTATGCGCTTAAGCTTGGTGATAATGGGTTGTGATTCGCTTTTAAAGATGACCGTGCACTTTCAATATTGATCCATTTTCGCAAGGTATTTGGACTGACAGGATTTGCCATCGGATCAAGGAAAACAGGCACTGGCCTTTCTGCTTCATCGTTATAACTGGTGGTAAAGAGTCGAACGCGATTCAGACAAATTTTTTCAAATTCATCTCTAAACATCGCAAATTTTTCAATCCGCTCAGAAAGTTCTGGGTGTTCATGATGAAATTCAGCGATGACATTGGAAATCACCTGCCAGAAATCGATTTCTGTATGTTCAACATAGTCCTGTAAAAATACATTGCAGATATAGCGGTAATGGACAATAAATAAACCAGTAAAAATAAAATGACTCAGCTCAAATGCGTTGTGACGAAGCAAAATGTTGCCTTCTTCAGGTAGATCGCTCAGTTCAGGAAAATCCTCATCCACTAAGTTCACATCATCGATAAAATCTTTTAATACCAATTGTTGAGGAATACCATTTTGATGAACCAGCATCGTGTTCTCACCATGCGGTGAAAAAGCTAAACCATATTTATATAAACTCACCAATAAAGGTCGAATCGATACTTCAGCAAATTTCTTTAACCATGCCAAAGGGCTCATCTCCGAAGCTTGGATTAAGGTAGATAAAACGGATATTCCCTTGAGATCTCGATGCACGAGTGCTGCTTGTGATAACACTTGTTGATCCTCTCTCACATACGCATCGACACTTTCACGCCACAAACAACCAAATAGCTCTTTGAACTGATACGGCGCACCTTCAATTTGGTCATAACATGGCTGTTGAATGGTTAAGGTCGCAACTTCCCCCAAGAAAATAACGCCTGTGTTTTTAAGATCTAGATCTGATTCAAGTTTAGACTGTAACCAAGCTGTCACAGCGGGCGCAGCAAGATTTCGCTTCGATGGTAAACCTCGATAGACCGCCGTATTAAAAATACTCACTGGCAATTTAATATAATGGCGTTTCGATTGAGTAGTATTACATAAGGTACGTATCGATTGCATAGGCACAAAACTATCGTGGCTTATACCCAACTCAACGATCCGCTGATCGACGATTTCATTGGCATAAGTTGCAACTAACCATTGATGCCATTGCCATTCATGTACAGGAATTAAATAATAATGTTCTGAATTTAGACCTTTTTCCTGCATGCGATGTCTAAAATGATCTATTTCTAATTGATCCAATTCGTGCTGATACAATGCTTTGGCATGCCACTTTGAAGTGGATCGGAATTCTGCTAAATCTTGATGAACAGCCAACCACATCACTTTCACTTCAGGTGAAAGTTCTGGAGCACTGTTTAAATAATCCTCATAGCCAAACCCCATGCGTCCCTTACTCATAATCAACCAAGGATGTCCTCTGAGCATGCCCTCAACCACGTAGTATGGCGCTGTTAATACCGCTGAACTTGTTAAGCATTCGGGTTTAAATAGATGTGCTTCCGCGAGCCAAGTATTGTTCATTTCCTTAGTCAAATAGGCTCTGGTAAAAGGTTTAATTTCCACTTGCTCACAAAATGCAGCGATGAATTGATGCAAATTCCAAGCCTTTTGAGCATGATTATGATCAATCACAACCACTGAGTCTGGATCAATCTTCCAGTGGCCCAAAAGATACTGTTGACCTGAAAACTGATAAATCAAATTGGCAAGTTTGAGTTGATAGCGTTGATCTTGATGGTTTAAATCCGTCTCCACTTTCTCTACGCTGATAATTTCTTCGTATAAAAATTCAGCAATCGCCATCTCAATTAAACGTTGTCCTGCATCGCGCCACTGCTTTTGATGAATATCTAAAGTTCTGAATGTCATATGCTGTTCTCATAACAAGTTTTAGGCGCGATAGAGTGATTTTGACTCGCCCTAGAATATTGAAAAGACGTTGACTGTTGTTTATTGCTTTGCTTCGAAGAAGAAAGCGTATCCAACTCAGATTTTATGAGTTGAACATGTGGATTATTGGATACTTCAAAGTGTTGAAAACACTGTTGCAACGGGCTTTGCTCATAAAGTTCATAGCCCAACAGTTGATTAGCAATAATGGACGCTCTAAAAGCCCCCATCCCTAAATCTGGCGTTGCAACTCCGTGGCTGTGCATTTCTTGATTTTGAACAAAAATCTGACCGCGAGCCCGATGATGAAGTTGATAGTTTTGGCTGATACACCAATGACCATGTACAGTTCTCTCGATGAACTCTTCTAAAGGTCTTAAATAATCAAATTGAGGGGAATGATACCCCGTAGCGGCAACAACGTGATTTGCATCTATATAAAATGCTTGTTGCGTCAGTTTATGTTCAAACTGCAATCGAATGGTTTCACTGTCTAAGGCTTGCGCGTCTACCAGCTCGCAATGTTGATGTAAATGCGTATGCGTTCGGGATTGACCGATGCTGGTGTGATATAGCGTCTGATAAATTTCGTGGATAGTCTGCGCACTGATGCCCTTATACAGCAGCGCTTGTTGTTTTAACTGTTGTTGCTTGGTTGCATCATTCAACTGATAAAAATGATCCACATAATCTGGACTAAAATGCTCTAAACCCAATGGCGCGTATTCCATGGGGAAAAAGCCCTGAGAACGCGTTAACCAATGTAATTCATAAGGTGTTTCCACCGAATCATTGGCAAATTGACGATCCAATAAATCTTGAAAAACTTCGGCAGCAGACTGACCTGAGCCTAGGACGACGACATTTCCAGAGAGCTCATCATGTCGATGATTCATATATTCCGCAGAATGAATACAACGCTCTGGATACTGTGCTCGCATCTTATTCAGACAATGTGGCATTTGCGGAACATTGCCAGATCCGATCACCAAGTGCCGGCAACGATAGCGATGAATCATGCCAGCTTGTTCAACAAGCACTTCAAAACCAACGTCTCTTGGGTAAATACTCATGACATTGGATTGGTATTGAATCTGCTGTAATTGGTCAGCAACCCATTGACAGTAATGATTATATTCACGGCGTGGAATATGTGGCTGTTCTAAGAAATAAAACTTATATAAACGCTGATGATGTTTGAGATAGTTCAAAAAGCTAAAAGGACTGGTCGGATCAACCATGGAGACCAAATCAGCCATAAAAGGGACTTGTAAAACAGTATTTGGCAATTGCATACCTGCATGCCAATCAAACTGTGACTTTTTCTCAAAAAATAAATAAGACAGTTCTGATTTTTTATGTAATAAGCTGGCTAAACTTAAATTGAATGGCCCTAAACCGATACCTATAAAATCAAGCATATGCCACATCCTTTTGTTGAATCCACAATGGATTATTCAATTGGATATACACAGATTGCTGATCGACAGATGCCGTTAATTCATCAAGTTCATGTAAACGAGTGAGTAGGTTTCCTTTATAGGGCAAGGTCGATTTAAACAATAAGCCATGTATTAAGCTACTGGTTGGATATACCTTATAAAGCTTCTCTAAATGTGCTCTTAACTCTTCAATCAGACACGTTTCAGAAATATAAGAGGTCGCACCTATCGCATTAATCAGGCCAAATAAAGTATTTCCAAAGAAATAATAACTAAAGCGTTCATCAACAAATTCTTTTGAACCCACCGCATGTGCTTTATTTTTTAAGGCTGGAAAATGCTCTAAAACCTCTTGTGCATATTCTTCAATATAGTAAAAACCTTGATTATCCCGAAGCCAAAATGTTTTGGGTACACCTTGTTCAAGCTCGACCAATACGTTTTGTTGATGTGACTCAAATGCCATTCCATAATGATGATATAAATACATTAATGGTTTAAGACTAATCTCGAGAAATTGTCTAAACCAATTTCGCGCAATCATTTCCCTGACATGAGTATCATGGCTGTCTAAATTTTCCTTTTGTGAAATGTGCTCAAAAATCCTATTAAATCGATTTAAATTTTGATTTGGATGGTCTTGGCACAGTGAAGCAATGCTAGTAATTTGTTGATAATTATTAAAGGGCTGCTCTCGAAATATACAAATTGTCTCATTGATCATTTCACCATCTATATGCATTGCGATCCACGCAGGATCATTGACAGCTTTGAGTGTAGGACATTGAGCTAAAATGCTCCGCCCAAACGGACTGTGCCAAAGTTGATGTGTCATTACACCGCGATGACATTCTTTTTCTAAGTTCACTCGAACCGAATTGGTTACCATGACAGATAAGGATGGTTTGACTTGCCAAGGCGCATCAAATGCTGCCAAAGTTCGTACCGATGTGGTTGGTGCAAAGCTCCAGGCTTTTTCACCCAAATCAATCAACTTATTTTGTTGTTTTAGTCTTTTAAACCACTCTTTGCTTTGTAAATAACGTGCTTGCCAAGGATGCAGTGGCAATATTTTGAATTGCTCATATTGCTGAATCAGTTGCTGATCGACTTCAGTCAAATGCCACCGCAAATGGTCTTTTAAAAGTTTTGAGATCGGTTGGCTAAGTGCACTGTCTTCGCTGATATATTCAGGTGCAACAAGCCAATAGACCAATTGGGTTTTCGCCTGTGCTTCAGGTGAGTATTTTAACCAATCCTCATGGATGAAGCCCGTTCGACTCTTGGGTGCCGGATGCATGCTATGACCAAGCAACAACGCCTGCTCGGTCTGAATATAATTTTGATTCAGTTCAATGAGCTGATCAAAACCTCTAAAATCATGATCTGCTTGATTCTCAATATCCTGTTTACATAGATCATTTTTCTGATTCTTCAGGTTTTCTTTATGGTTCGACAGATCTTTTGATTTTGTTTGAACAGATTTTCTCAGTTCTAAAAACTGATTTAATGCATCACGACTTTGAATCCATCGCTCCACTAAAGAGGCTGAATCTAATTGTTGATTGGATAGATCCGATTGAGAGCGATTGTGTTGAATCAAATCTTCAAGTAATAGCGTTGCAATTGCCACACTGCTAAACGTTTGAATCTGACCTTTGATAAAAATTTGCGGTAATTGAGCTAAACGATGACGCCCCACGACACTGACATAAGACAATGGGCATAATACTTGTGCATTCAAACATTCAATAGAGATCACTAACAACGTCAAGCCTTGGCTAAACGAAATTTGAGTAGAGTTTTGTTGATACCTCTCAAGAAACACGATTTTTGCTGTTTCTTGAGCGTATGCATTGACTAGATGTTGCATCGCCAGTCGATTGGCAAGCTCTTTCATCTGACCATTTCCTCTGTTTCAGTTTCAAATAGAAACCTTGTAGTTCAGTTACATTTAATTGTTTTACTTAAGTACGCTGGCCAACGCATTAGACATGTTAATGATAATCGTTATTATTTAAAGATGCAGTTTTGTGAAGATTTGCAATAGAGTGATTTTAAATTAGACAAGTCTATGAATAATAAAATTTAAGTTTTACTTATGATTTTTTCTGCTTTTAATAATAGAAAAAAATGGAATTGAACTTACTGATTGAAACAAGTTTTTGAATTGAATTCTTAAATTGCAAATCTAAAAATTCAATTCCAAATATAAAAAAAGGCTACTTTTAAAATCAGTAGCCTTATCGTTATATATATATAAATTGTTATTCTCAGTGTTAGACATCCAAAATATCAACAAAATTGGCACTGAGCACTTGAGCAAGATCTTGAGGATTCAAACCGATATCAAGCCCTCGTTTTCCACCACTCACATAAACTTTACCCAATTGTGCGGCTGTCGCATCAATCACCATTTTCAGACGCTTTTTTTGTCCAATGGGGCTAATTCCACCCACCAAGTACCCAGTTAAACGTTCAGCATCTTTAGGATTCGCCATTTGCACTTTTTTAATTCCAAATGCAGTTGCTACTTTCTTGAGATTAAGTTGGTGATCCACGGGTAAAATGGCAACATAATAATTTTTTTCATCCGTCACCATCAGGGTTTTAAACACTTCATGGACTGATAAACCTAATTTTTCTACAGCTTCCAGCCCGAAGCTTTTGGCATTCACATCGTGTTCATATTCATGGATCGAATAGATTATATTTTTTGATTTTAATAGCTTACAAGCAGGTGTCATTTTTTCATCCATATACAAACAAAAGCTATTAGATCATAAGCTTTTTCAAATTGAAGATGAATGTGAATGGTCATTTTTTTCTTGTATTTAAAATCCTGATCTGCCTAAAATTCCCTATACCAAAATATTAGAAAATAATTTTAATAATGCCTTCCATCTATCAACTTAAGCCAGCTTTTCAAAATGTGTTACGTCCCTTTGTTCGTAGTTTATTCCGTATAGGGGTCAGCGCCAATATGGTCACCATTTTGGCAATGTTGATTTCAATCGCAGTGGCGTATTTTATCTATTTTTATTATGAGGATCATACATCTTCGCTGTTTCTTTTACTCTACCCTTTTTGGATGCTAATTCGAATGGCATTCAATGCTATAGATGGCATGCTCGCACGAGAGTTTAATCAGCAATCAGATTTAGGCGCATATTTGAATGAGTTGTGTGATGTGATTTCAGACACCGCCCTCTATTTATGCTTTATAACCTTTGCTTTCATCCACACTGAGCTCCTCATATTTGTGTGCTTTCTAGCTTTAATAAGTGAGTATGCGGGTGTGATGGCGCCTCTAATTGGTCGAGATAGACGCTATGATGGACCCATGGGTAAAAGTGATCGAGCATTTTGGTTTAGCTTACTGGCAATCATTATTTTTATTTTCCCTTTCATTTCCAACAGCAACACAGTGCTGTTCTATATCACCAATGGTCTCGTATTGTTCATTGGCATCTTATTAATACTCACCATTTACAACAGAATTAAAAACAGTATTCACCACAAGATTTAAAGTTTTTCACAACATATAAAAATGATTTAATTTGGAATATTCTTATGTATAACAACAGTCATAATATTTTTAAGACCCATGATGAAACTGAATTGTTTTATCAACATTGGGCAAGCAAAGCTCAAGAAAAAATAAAACATAACAATAAAAAAGCCATCATCCTGTTTCATCGCGGACATGAACACTCTGGTCGGATGGCACACTTAGTCGAAGAGCTGAAACTGACTGATTTTGATTTTTTTGCTTGGGATGCACGTGGACACGGTGACTCACCTGGTGAGCGCGGTGATGCACCAAGCTTTTCTGCTTGTGTCAAAGACATTCAATATTTTGTTCAACATATTCAAAAGCAATATGGCATTGATGAAAACAATATTGCTATCATTGGTCAAAGTGTGGGGGCTGTTCTCAGTGCGACTTGGGTGCATGATTATGCCCCTAAAATTCGAGCTTTATGCTTAGCCTCTCCTGCATTTGAGATCAAACTCTATGTACCCTTTGCAGAACCAGGTTTAAAACTTTTAAGCCAAATCAAAGGCAATTTTTTTATTCAAAGCTATGTTAAATCCAGTATGCTTACCCATGATAAAGAGCGTGCGCTGACTTATGACACCGATCCTAAAATTGCGAAAGCCATTTCAGTTCGCATGTTACTAGGACTCTATGATGCATCTAAACGTGTTGTGAGTGATGCTCAAAATATCTTTGTTCCTACGCAAGTCCTTTGCTCTGGCTCAGATTTCGTGGTTCAACAAAAACCTCAACGTGATTTTTACGACAAACTTCCCCATCCGCAGAAAGAATTTCATGTTCTAGATGGTTTCTATCACGACACGCTTGGAGAGAAAAATCGAGCTGTTGCAATCGATAAAATGAGACGCTTTATTAGTCAATGTTTTGCCACTTCATATCAAGCCCCTGATTTACTCCATGCTGATAAAATTGGCTCGAGTTGCACGATTGCAGAAACCTTAAGTGCACCACTTCCACCAAAATCAGCCAAGCATATCTTTTGGGAAATGACCAAGAAGAACTTGAAAATCGGGAGTTTCTTATCCAAAGGTTTAAAAATTGGTGAAGATACAGGATATGACTCAGGCAGTACTTTAGACTTTGTCTATCGGAATCAGACTGAAAGTCAAAATCCGATTGGCAAAATCATCGATCGACAATACTTAAATGCCATTGGCTGGCGCGGTATACGTGTACGTAAAACTCATATTGAACACCTTCTGCAAAAATATGCAAAAACATTAACTATGAATAATCAAGCCGTTCGAATCTTAGATATTGCATCAGGACATGGGCGCTATATTTTAGATGCCGTTCAACAACTATCTCAACTTCCTGAGTCTATTTTGTTGCGTGATTATAGCGAGATGAATGTCAAAGCTGGTCAGCAGATGATTCAAGATCGTGGCTTAGAACACATCGCACAATTTGTTCAAGCAGATGCTTTTGACACACAATCTATAGCTTCAATTGAACCTAAGCTAACGCTTGGTGTCGTTTCAGGGCTTTACGAACTGTTTAGTGATAATGACTTATTACGTCGTTCACTCGATGGCTTGAGTCAAGCGATTGAAAAAGATGGATATCTGATCTACACGGGTCAAATATGGCATCCACAACAAGAATTTATTGCACGAGCTTTGACCTCTCATCGTGAAGGTGATGCATGGGTTATGCGCTTACGCTCACAGGCAGAAATGGATGCACTTGTTGCAGCTGCTGGATTCAAAAAGATAGATCAACATATTGATGATTTTGGAATATTTACAGTATCCGTTGCTCAAAAACTCTAATGGATGATCCATCTTAAAAACATAAAAATTGATGAAGTTTATTCAGAATCATTTTCATAGACGGTTTTTCTTGAGCATTTGATACAGATCAGCCTTCTGCTCAATAATAAAAATACAGGTGAGTTATGCAAGATTTGGCTAAACAAGCAGGAACATGGAAATGGGGGCTATTGTGTCTTTTATTTTTAGCACCCTTCTTTTTCCTGAGTTATGGTTTTGCCAATCAATATGCATCGCAATTACCTCATGTTCCCGTCATCGTCTTTGATTGGGAAAAATATATTCCACTTTGGCCTTGGACAATCGTGCCTTATTGGTCAATCGATCTGTTCTATGGATTATCACTGATCCTGTGTTGGACCAAGTTTGAATTAAAACAGCATGTACTTAGATTGTTCACAGCACAAATGATATCCATCAGCTGTTTTTTACTCTTTCCACTTCGATTTTCTTTTGAACGCCCTGAACTTTCAGGATTCTTTGGACTTTGGTTTGATGTATTAATGGGTTTTGATAAGCCCTTTAATCAAGCACCTTCTTTACATATTGTATTACTGATTATTCTATGGGATTTTTTCCGTCGTCATAGTCAAGGATGGGCGCGTAAGTTTGTCGATTTTTGGTCTTTTTTAATCGGCTTATCTGTCCTCACCACATGGCAGCATCATTTTATCGATATTCCGACAGGCATTTTAGTCGGTGCTTTATGTCTTTGGTTGTTTCCAATTGAAAGTAAATCTCCATTAAAAAAAGACCAATATCAGAAATTAACGCCAAAGCATTTAAAACTTGGGGTGTATTATTTGATTCCAAGCCTACTGTTGACTGCTATTGGCTTCTATTTTAAGGGTACTTGGCTCTGGTTACTTTACCCTGCCGTCAGCTTATTATTGGTGAGTTTAAGTTATTTGGTGGCGAGACCTCATTTCTTCCAAAAACAATCTAATGGAAAACTCAGTCATGCGAGTCTAATTTTATATGCACCTTATTTAGTTTTCGCATGGTTAAATAGTCGCGTATGGACAAAAAAACATCCTGAGGATTCACATATTATTGGGGTCGATGATATTGAGATCTATCTGGGACGACTTCCAAGCCAAGACAATGCATTAAACTTTCAAGGCTTGTTCGATTGCTGTAGCGAACTGCCTGTTGTAATCAGGTTTAATGCAGACCTTGCAAATATCAAATATCAACAATTTCTCAGTCTTGATCTTATCCCAGTACAAGCGAATCAGTTAGAGCACGCAGTTTCACAATTTGATTTATTATTTTCAGATTTTAACCAGCCTCAAAATCATTCATCAGAAAATATTTCCAATGCCTCTCCTAGTCCGAATACAGATCAGCGACACGCTAAAATTTTAATCTTTTGTGCCTTAGGCTATTCAAGAAGCTCTGCAATTTTATGTGCTTGGTTACTTAAAAATAAACATGCTGATTCAGTACAACACGCCATCGAAATGATTCAATCTGCCCGCCCTTGGATTGTCATTAACCACGCTCAGCTTAAACAATTACAGCTTTATCATTTCAAGTTAAAAGGTTTGGCACCATGAAAATGAAACTTATGGTGTTATCGAAACTGCTTTCCTCAACCAATATGTTCCTTCTATCAGGCTATATACTATTTAGTTTGAGCACCCTCTCCTTTTTATTTTTAGCTTCTCTTGAATATAAAAATATATGGATACTCTCCAGTTTATTCATTTGTATAATGCATCATTACGTGTCTTTTCGAGTCAACTTTGATGCTGAATTACTCGCTCATCTCAGTACTCAAATTCATGAAAATCATGTAGAGATTTCGCTGAAATCACTCACCAAACAACTTGATCAAAGCCTAGTTGAACTTGGATTAATAAATAAGAAGACACTCAGCAGAGATTGGGCTTTACGTATTCAAGGCTGTCTCAAACTCTTTAAAATACAAATTGCTTTGCTCATATTGCAATGCATATTATTTATCACACTAATCATGCTATAAGTTTTTAAAACGAAATAAATATTTAGAGTCCTACACCGAAATGAATGTCCCTATAAAAAAAAGAAAGAATATTGTTGTTGAATCAAGTGGACGACTCATCGCATTTCTGACACGACGTAGTGCACGATTGCTGACTGGAGCACGCAGTTTATGGGTTGGCTGTACGCCAGAACTCAAACAACGCATTTATTATGCGAATCATAACAGTCATATCGATTTCATCTTATTGTGGTCATCTCTACCGCCTGAAATACGCAGGCAAACACGTCCGATCGCAGCATCAGATTACTGGATGAAAGATGGATTTAGACGATTTCTGATTCAAGATACTTTTTCAGGTGTGACGATCAATCGTCATCGCGAAAATGGTGAAGACCCTCTCAAACCTATTAAAGATGTATTAGCAGAAGGTTATTCCATTATTTTCTTCCCTGAAGGTACACGAAATTTAGAAGATGATATTCAACTACTCCCCTTTAAAAGTGGTTTGTTTCATTTATCTCAGCAATTTCCAGATGTTGAAGTGGTACCTGTTTGGATTTCCAATTTAAAACGTGTGATGCCTAAAGGCGCTTTAATACCTTTGCCTTTACTGTCAACTGTGACATTTGGAAAACCGCTTGATCTGACAAAACATACTGAAAAAACAAGTTTCCTGAATTACGCACAACAACAACTGATTCAATTAAAAGAGATCGAAAACCAATGACCCTCGATAACTTAGAACAAACCTATTTATTGTTTGGAATATTTGCTGGTATTTTGGTCTTTGCCTCATCTGTAGGTCTTATTCTAAAGAAAAAAGCAGGAATAACGGCTTCACCTGTCATTGATAATCTGAATGCTCGAATCAATGCTTGGTGGATCATGCTGATTGTCATCGCATCTGCCATTCTAATGGGGAATGCTGCGTTTATTATTTTATTCGCTCTCATTTCTCTATTTGCACTGCGAGAATTTATCAGTTTGCTGCCTACACGTCGTGGGGATTATTTTCCATTATTGGTGGCCTTCTATTTTGTGATTCCTTATCAGTATTATTTGGTCTATATCGATTGGTATGGACTTTACTCTATTTTCATTCCACTCTACGTGTTTTTACTCATTCCAATTGCCAGTTTAAAACAAGAAGACACCACTCATTTTTTAGAACGAAGTGCAAAAATCCAATGGGGCTTAATGATCAGTGTATTCTGTATCTCGCATGTGCCAGCGATACTGAATTTAAAATTAGACAATTTTGATGGTGAACCAATTTGGTTGGCGATATGGCTGATCATTGTGGTTCAAGCATCCGACGTACTTCAATATGTCTGTGGCAAGCTTTTTGGAAAGCACAAAGTTGCACCCATACTATCACCGTCTAAAACAGTTGAAGGTTTAGTTGGTGGAATTACTCTCGCTACTGCTCTTGGCGTTGCAATGGCATGGCTTACGCCTTTTACTTATTTTGAAGCTACATTCATCGGATTCATTGTTTGTATCTTTGGTTTCTTTGGTGGTCTTGTTATGTCAGCCATCAAACGAGATCGAGGTGTAAAAGATTGGGGTCAACTTATTCAAGGTCATGGCGGAATGCTCGACCGTATTGATTCCATTTGTTTTTCTGCACCTATCTTTTTTCATATTTTGCGATATTGGTGGGCATAATATTTTCTAAAACAAATGCCTGATGTAGAGTTGATAAGCTGTTTCATTTTTTAATGTAAGCTAATACCTACACTGAATGAAGCTCTAGGAATCTTGTTGCATTATCTAATGAAGACTAAAGTAACATTATCAAGAACAGGATGTTCTGGGACACAGAAAAATAATAAACTGTCCAATCATAGGATGTGTGATAAAACTATAGAATTTATAGTTTTGTCTATGACTCAGCAAAAACAGCCCCTTTAATCAGGAGGCTGTTTTTGTTTATTTATACTTAACTAAAGAATTCTAATCTTCTACAATTGATAAGATCTTCTATAAAGCAGTTCCTATTTCTCAAAATTTAAGGAGATTTAACAATTTGTAATATTTATGATTCAACATGTACGTTGACCTTAAAGATAGTGATGAATAATATCCTTTTACGTTCACCACCGCTACGGATTGTATTTTGCTCTTTCAAACTGAATCAATATCTGCTTTACCTCAAAGTTATAAATCAATGAAAACATTATTCGTAGGCTTAGCTGTTTTAGCTTTATCAGGTTGTACCTCTTTGGGAATAGGTTCATTAGAAAAACGCTCAGCGAAACTTTCACAAGGCATTCAAAAAGCCTATTCCGTCGATTCCAGCACAGCAAATCGTGTAGCGCCTTTAATCATCCAAAGTGCAGAACAGAATCATGTAGATCCTCTACTGATGGCAGCCGTGATCCGTCAAGAATCAAGCTATCGTAATTATGTTGTATCTTCTGCAGGTGCTGTGGGATTAACTCAAGTTATTCCACGTTATTGGCAGCAAACTTGTCCGGGTGATCTATTCGAAGAAAATATTAACATTAACTGCGGAAGTTTTATTTTAGCCAAATACAACCAATCGGCAGGTAGTTGGAAAAAAGCACTAGCTTATTACAATGTTGGACCTACAGGCTATAACACCAACAAAGACATGAAAAAACAAGGTAACCGATACGCTAAACAAGTGAAACACCATGAAAAGAATTTAAAATCAAAACTTTAGATTTCGTATAATGCCGAGATGAAAAAAACACGCATTGTCACCAATGCGTGTCTCTTAAAACTATATTTTATTGATTTAAAAAATTTTATTAATTTAAAACAGTTCCAATTTTTTTTGCTTCTACTTTAACTGGGGTTTCAACATATCCCTCTCTCTTGATGAAGAGAATAGCAACACCACCAATAATGGCAGGAACGGCAACAGCAATAAAATTCATTTTATGTGGTAATTCTAGACCTAACAAGTAACCAATCACGATAGGACCTACAATCGCTCCCATACGACCAATACCCGATGCCCAACCTATGCCTGTAGAACGAACAGCCAACGGATAGAACTGTGCAACATAACTGTACAGTAGAATACTACAACCGACTGAAGCTGCGCCTGCCAGAGATACCAATAAGTAAATCACAGGTTGTGGTGTATTAAAACCTAGGCCAATGAGTGCCAATATCCCGACACTTAACATACCAATAATGACAGGTTTAATATGGAATCGATCTGCAAGCATACCACCACCTGCCGTACCAATCACAGCACCGATATTCAAAGCCAATAGGAACATTAGACTACTACCTAATGAATAACCAGCGGCCATCATCAGTTTTGGTAACCAACTACCTAGAGCGTATAGCATCAACAAGCACATAAAAAATGCTAACCAAAACAATAATGTGCCTCTAGCTCGTCCATCTTGGAACAGTGCAGCAATGGAAGCAGTAGGAACTTTACTTTCATTAAATACTAGAACGGTGTTCGGTGTAATTTTATCTTCAGGTGATAGTTTCTGAACAATTCTTCGCGCTTTTTCTACTTTATTCTGTTTAACCAAAAATGCGAGTGATTCAGGTAAAAACATCCAGATCAATGGTACAAATAATAATGGAATACCTGCAATCCAGAACATAATTTCCCAACCAAAAGTTGGTGTAAACCATGTACCCAGTAATGCAGCCATAATACCGCCCATTGCATAACCACTAAACATACCTGTAACAAGTGTACTACGTAATTTCTGAGGGGCATATTCTGATGTTAACGCAACTAGGTTAGGCAGTACTCCTCCGATACCAAGACCAGCAATAAATCTTAAAACACCAAATTCTGTTGGATTCGATGCAAAACCACCAAGAAAAGTAAATCCACTGAATAATGTCACACAGATCAAAATGACATTTTTACGACCTATTTTGTCTGCCAACATACCAAAAAACATAGCGCCAAACATCATCCCTGCAAGCGCAGTACTCGCAAGCATCCCCGCTTGCACAGCAGTCATACCCCACTCTTGCATCAATAATGGCAAAGTTACTCCATTAATTGCGAGATCATAACCATCAAATAAAACAATAAACAAACACCAAAGTACCACAGTCATGTGGAAAGGTTTAAACTTTGCTTTATCAACTACAGCATTGACATTCACTTCTTGTGTTGTCATTTCCTCACCTCCAATTGTGAGCTTATTTTAAATAATGAATCAATATTCACTTTTTATAAAATGCATGTTTGCTCAATATTTGTCTACTAGACTTTAAGTGAATCAAGATAAATTAGGGAATATCACTGGCATGAATCATCATTTAATAATCAAAATTTGATTTTTTAGACTTACATTAATTATTTTTATTTATAAAATTCAGAAACTTACTTAACAATGAATATTGATGATTTTCAATTGAATGACATTTTATCTGTAAATTAAAAACTCACTAATTGTAACTAAGTTTTTAAATGTAAATGCTTCATTTTTTGAACGATTCATTATTTTATATCTCATGTGATATAAGCCTTAAGGTGTATAAATTATTAAATGACTTATTAGAAGATGATTAAAGTGCATAAGGTCTAAGATCACTATAAATTCAATTTCAAGTCCATTAATTTATTTCCTGCATAAAAAAACACCCCCTGCACGAGTCAGGGGGTGTTTTAGGAATAATGAGCTGGCGATGACTTACTCTCACATGGGTAACCCCACACTACCATCAGCGCAAAGAGGTTTCACTTCTGAGTTCGGGAAGGGATCAGGTGGTTCACTCTTGCTATTGTCGCCAGCACAACTGTTGTGACTTTGCTTGGGTCTTATTCACATCGTTTGATGTATGCCGTTGCTTGGTCAAAGAAGTTATTAACAGATATATCTGAGTTGAATATTGTGATACTAACGGCTTACTGAATCAAGCTATTTTGATGTATATCGAATCAATTGAGCTTTTATACAACAACTGTTTGGGTGTTGTATAGTCAAGCCTCACGAGTAATTAGTATTGGTCAGCTTCACATATCACTATGCTTCCACATCCAACCTATCAACGTTGTAGTCTTCAACGGCTCTTTAGAGGACATAAAGTCCTTGGGAAATCTTATCTTGAGGTAGGCTTCCCGCTTAGATGCTTTCAGCGGTTATCCCTTCCGAACATAGCTACCCGGCGATGCGACTGGCGTCACAACCGGTACACCAGAGGTTCGTCCACTCTGGTCCTCTCGTACTAGGAGCAGATCCTCTCAAATTTCCAACGCCCACGGTAGATAGGGACCGAACTGTCTCACGACGTTCTAAACCCAGCTCGCGTACCTCTTTAAATGGCGAACAGCCATACCCTTGGGACCTGCTTCAGCCCCAGGATGAGATGAGCCGACATCGAGGTGCCAAACACCGCCGTCGATATGAACTCTTGGGCGGTATCAGCCTGTTATCCCCAGAGTACCTTTTATCCGTTGAGCGATGGCCCTTCCATACAGAACCACCGGATCACTAAGACCTACTTTCGTACCTGCTCGACTTGTGGGTCTCGCAGTTAAGCGCGCTTTTGCCTTTATACTCTACGCGTGATTTCCGACCACGCTGAGCGCACCTTCGTACTCCTCCGTTACTCTTTAGGAGGAGACCGCCCCAGTCAAACTACCCACCAGACATGGTCCTCGCTCCAGATCATGGAGCAGAGTTAGAACCTCAATATTACCAGGGTGGTATTTCAAGATTGGCTCCACTCGAACTAGCGTCCGAGTTTCAAAGCCTCCCACCTATCCTACACAAGTAAGATCAAAGTTCAATGTCAAGCTGCAGTAAAGGTTCACGGGGTCTTTCCGTCTAGCCGCGGGTACACCGCATCTTCACGGCGAATTCGATTTCACTGAGTCTCTGCTGGAGACAGCGCCCCCATCATTATGCCATTCGTGCAGGTCGGAACTTACCCGACAAGGAATTTCGCTACCTTAGGACCGTTATAGTTACGGCCGCCGTTTACTGGGGCTTCGATCAAGAGCTTCGCTTACGCTAACCCCATCAATTAACCTTCCAGCACCGGGCAGGCATCACACCCTATACGTCCACTTTCGTGTTTGCAGAGTGCTATGTTTTTAATAAACAGTTGCAGGGGCCTGGTTTCTGTGGCTGCTCGCCGCTCAAACCGCAAGGGTTATCACCGCCAGCAGCGTACCTTCTCCCGAAGTTACGGTACCATTTTGCCTAGTTCCTTCAGCAGAGTTCTCTCAAGCGCTTTGGTCTACTCGACCTGACCACCTGTGTCGGTTTCGGGTACGATTCCTGTGTAACTGAAGCTTAGAGACTTTTCCTGGAAGTATGGTATCAGCCACTTCACTGCACAAGTGCAGCTTGCTATCAGTTCTCAGCATAGAGTACCCCGGATTTGCCTAAGATACATGCCTACAACCTTTCACCTGGACAACCAACGCCAGGCTGACTTAACCTTCTCCGTCCTCTCATCGCATTACACAGAAGTATTGGAATATTAACCAATTTCCCATCGACTACGCCTTTCGGCCTCGCCTTAGGGGTCGACTCACCCAGCCCCGATTAACGTTGGACTGGAACCCTTGGTCTTTCAGCGTGCGAGTTTTTCACTCGCATTGTCGTTACTCACGTCAGCATTCGCACTTCTGATACCTCCAGCAGACTTCTCAATCCACCTTCATCGGCTTACAGAACGCTCCCCTACCACTTGCAATAAATTGCAAATCCGCAGCTTCGGCACATAGTTTTAGCCCCGTTACATCTTCCGCGCAGGCCGACTCGACTAGTGAGCTATTACGCTTTCTTTAAAGGGTGGCTGCTTCTAAGCCAACCTCCTAGCTGTCTATGCCTTCCCACATCGTTTCCCACTTAACTATGATTTTGGGGCCTTAGCTGGCGGTCTGGATTGTTTTCCTCTTGACTACGGACGTTAGCACCCGCAGTCTGTCTCCCGGATAGTACTCATTGGTATTCGGAGTTTGCATCGGTTTGGTAAGTCGGGATGACCCCCTAGCCGAAACAGTGCTCTACCCCCAATGGTATTCGTCCGAGGCGCTACCTAAATAGCTTTCGGGGAGAACCAGCTATCACCAGGCTTGATTAGCCTTTCACCCCTATCCACAAGTCATCCCCTGGCTTTTCAACGACAGTGGGTTCGGTCCTCCAGTTAGTGTTACCCAACCTTCAACCTGCTCATGGATAGATCGCCTGGTTTCGGGTCTACACCCAGCAACTAAACGCCCTATTAAGACTCGATTTCTCTACGGCTCCCCTATTCGGTTAACCTTGCTACTGAATGTAAGTCGCTGACCCATTATACAAAAGGTACGCAGTCACCGGACACAATGCCGGCTCCCACTGCTTGTATGCATGCGGTTTCAGGATCTATTTCACTCCCCTCACAGGGGTTCTTTTCGCCTTTCCCTCACGGTACTGGTTCACTATCGGTCAGTCAGGAGTATTTAGCCTTGGAGGATGGTCCCCCCATATTCAGACAAGGTTTCACGTGCCCCGCCCTACTCGACATCATCATATCAGCCCTTTCGTGTACAGGACTATCACCCACTACGGTTGCACTTCCCAGAGCATTCCACTAGAACTGATATGACTTAATGGGCTTTTCCCCGTTCGCTCGCCGCTACTAAGGGAATCTCAATTGATTTCTTTTCCTAAGGGTACTGAGATGTTTCACTTCCCCTCGTTCGCCTTGCAACACTATGTATTCATGTTGCAATACCTACCTTATGGTAAGTGGGTTTCCCCATTCAGAAATCTCCGGATCACAGGATATTTGCCGCCTCCCCGGAGCTTATCGCAGGCTATTACGTCTTTCATCGCCTCTGACTGCCAAGGCATCCACCACATGCACTTAATTACTTGACTATACAACCCCAAACAGTCG
>NZ_JCAKMY010000029.1:0-41530 GCF_059515845.1 Acinetobacter sp. CY79 | reverse complement strand
AGTGATGTGTGCTGATAAAAACGGAGGCTTTCACTTGGTAAACTAGACATACTCATCAGGAGTTTACCATGAGCAAAAAACAAAAGATTTATACAGCAGAATTCAAAGCTGAAGCAATCAAAGCGATTGAATCAAATCAAGGCAATGTCTCTGAAACTGCTCGACAGCTTGGTATTTCCATGCAAACCCTTTCAAATTGGTACAACAAAGCAAAGGTTGGGACATTAGAAGGAACACAACAATATTTGCCCGATCTCGTTGCTCTACTCGAAGAAAATAAGAAACTCAAACAACAACTCAAAACTGCGGAAATGGAAAAAGAATTTCTAAAAAAAGCGGCAGCGTACTTTGCCAAAGAAAGTCAGTGAGGTACGCTTATATGAAAGAGCACAAAAACACATACCCAACCACGATGATGGCTAGATTGCTAAATGTCTCAGTATCAAGGTTTTATGATTGGCTTAAACAAGGTTTAAGCCAACGAAAGATTCTAAGCAATCAGCAGACAATATTGGTCAAAATCGCCCATCAAAAGACCAATGAAAGTTACGGTTATATTCGGCTGACCAAGTATTTACAGGCTCAAGGTATCCAAATTAGCCAGTATGCTGTGCGTTGCATTAAACAGCAGAATCATCTGTACTGTAAGCGCCATAAGCGTTTTAAAAGAACAACGAATAGCGACCACAATCGTTCTATTTATAATAATTTGTTAGAGCAAAACTTTGCAGTAACTGCTCCAAATGTTGCGTGGGTAAGTGACATTACATATGTATGGACAGCTGAAGGATGGCTGTATCTAGCTGCTTTAAAAGACCTTTGTAGCAAACAAGTGGTTGGCTATAGCTTAAGTGAACGGATGACATCACAGCTTGTTTGCAACGCACTTAGCATGGCTATCCGCAATCATAAACCCTCTCGAAACTTAATCGTTCACTCAGACAGAGGAAGCCAATATTGCAGTAAAGAATATCGGAATATGCTTGAAAAATATGGTTTCGAAGGCTCAATGAGTAAAAAAGGAGATTGTTACGATAATGCGCCGATTGAAAGCTTTTGGGGAATATTAAAGAACGAACTTGTACATCATCGCAATTATAAAACAAGGGAGGAAGCTAAGGCTGATATTACAAAATATATAGAGTTATTTTATAATCAGCAGAGAATTCAGAAAGGATTGGATTTTAAGACACCAAATCAAATGGCAGAGGACTTTTACAAGTTGGCTGCCTAGAATCTCCCAAGTTAAAGCCTCCTGTTAATTCAGCATACATCAAAATTGAAAAAGATGATCAATATACACAGGATCTAAAAATTCGCACTTTAGAATTATTTCGACGAGATTTAAGAAATATAGAAATTATTACCTTTGATGAACTATATGAGCGAGCTAAATTTATCGTTAAACATTAAAAAAGGCGCACTAAGCGCCTTTTTTAAACCTCAATGATTACTGAGGAATACGTAAAACCTGACCTGGGAAAATATCATCTGCATTTTTTAACAATGGACGATTTGCTTCAAAAATTTTATTGTACTGATTGGCATCACCATAAAATTCTTTCGAAATTTTAGAAAGGTTATCACCAGATTTCACTGTATAGAATTTGCTTTCTGGTTCTGGTGTAGCCACTGTAAGTTGATCATCCACTTGCGCAACGTGATCAATATTACCCACTGCAAGAATGATCTTTTCACGATCTGCTTGAGTTTGAACCTGCCCTTTTACAGTTGCCAAGTCAGATTGACCATTATAACTTACAGACAAACCTGTCACTGGAAGACCAAGTGCTTTGATGTGTCCTAATAGTTTGTTTGCAATTTCTTGTGCAGATGGCTCAGCAGGCGTTGCTGGTGCTGCTTGCTGTTCTGCAGGTGCTGTATTTTTTTTACCGATGCCTTTAACAAAATCAAAAAGACCCATGTGTATTCTCCGTTTAGTTTTAAATGGTGTAGTTCTAAAAAATCGTAAGTTTTATGTTTAAATTTAACTTTATTTTTTATACCTAAAATTTAGACCATTTAAGTGTAGCTTTGGTGAATTAAACGTAACGATATGTAATTATAATTTTTTGATTTAATAGAAATATTTTTATTTTATACAGACAATAAAAAACCACCTATGAAGGTGGCTTTTTATTTTCAGCGATGCTGAAAAGTCTTTAATTAAGCAAGTTTCTTAGAAACGTAGTCAATTGCAGATTGAACAGTCGTGATTTCGTTAGAATCTTCGTCTGGGATTGTAATGTCGAAATCGTTTTCGAAAGACATCACAAGCTCAACTAAGTCTAAAGAGTCAGCACCTAAGTCATCCATGAAAGACGCTTCGTTTTTAATCTCTTCAGCCTTAAGACCAAGTTGCTCAGCTACTGCTTGTTTGATACGTTGTTCGATATCGCTCACAGGAATTCTCCTCATTGCTTGTGGCGTTATAATTGCCACTAGTTTAATTGAATCTAAAGTTTTTTCAAAGTTTATACATCGCTTTAAGCCATGTATAGACCACCATTTACATGTAAAACCGTACCTGTAATGTAACTAGCCTTGTCAGAGGCTAAAAAACTTACAGCATCAGCAATGTCCTGAGGCTCACCAAAGCGATTTAAAGCCACTTGGTCACTCATTTTCTTACGAATTTCTTCACTCAATTGCGCTGTCATTTCAGTCGCAATAAAACCTGGTGCAATACTATTCACAGTAATTTGACGACTACCCATCTCTTTAGCAAGGCTACGGCTGAATGCTTCAATGCCTGCTTTTGCAGCAGAATAGTTTGCTTGGCCTGGGTTAGCAAAATGCGCAACAACCGAACTAATATTAATAATTCGACCATAACGTGCTTTTGTCATACCTTTAAGGACACGCTTAGACAAACGGAAGACAGCTTTTAAATGGATATTTAAAATGTCATCCCAATCATCTTCAGACATGCGAAGCAACAGATTGTCTTTTGTGATTCCTGCATTATTCACAAGCACCAAAACTGAACCGTAATTTTGTTCAATATCAGATACCAAAGCATCAATTGCCGCACCATCACGTACATCTAAAACTTTGCCTACGCCATTCTCAGCAAACTGTGCAGATAATTTTTCCGCACCCGCTTCAGATGTCGCTGTACCTACAACAAAAAATCCGTCTTGAATTAACTGCTGAGCAATCGATGCACCAATACCACGGCTTGCACCCGTTACCAAAGCAACTTTACGTTCTTGTGTCATGCAATTTTCCCTTCAGCCACTAAAATGGCATTTAATGCATCTTCCATGCGAGATTGGGTATCAAGTGGAAATGCTTTCTCGATATTTGGTAGGCGTTTCGCCAAATTTGCCAATACATTACCCGGACCACATTCAGCAATATAAGTAATGCCTTGGTCTTGTAATAATTGCATTGTTTTCGTCCATTGCACTGACTCATACAATTGAGCAGTCAATGCTTGACGAAGTATAGCGACATCAGTAGCAGCTTCTGCACTGACGTTTTGAATCACAGGAATTTGTGGCATTTGAATATCAGTTTGTTCTAATGCTTGAGCAAACTTTTCAGCAGCAGGCTTCATCATTGAACAATGAGATGGTACAGAGACTGGCAGTGCTATCGCCTTACCACCATTTTCTTTTGCCAAGCCCATCACTGCCTCAACAGCAACAGTTGCACCTGCAATCACAACTTGACCTTGAGCATTATAGTTAGCAGCTTCTACAGAGCCATTTGCTTGTGCAGACACTTGTTGGCAAAGCTCAACAACTTTCGCATCATCCAAACCAAGGATTGCCGCCATTGCACCAGCACCTTGTGGCACAGCATCTTGCATCAACTTACCGCGCAAGTTCACAAGTTTAACAGCATCGCCTAAGCTTAAGCTTCCAGCAGCAACCAATGCGCTGTATTCACCCAGTGAATGTCCAGCAAGATATTTTGGTGCTACACCACCGAGTTCCAACCATACACGCCATAATGCGATACTCGCAGTCAGCAACACTGGTTGGGTAAATTCTGTTTGGTTTAACCCTTCACCACTTTGTGCAATGTGCCATAAATCAAAACCAATTGCTTTGGATGCTTCAGCAAATGTTTCTTTTACACCACTAAACTGTTCAGCAAACTCTGCCAACATTCCCACTTTTTGTGAACCTTGACCTGGAAATACGAAGGCAGTTTTCGTTGCGTTTACAAATTTTGAGCTGTCTATCATGGACATATAAATACATCTTGTAGTCTAAATTTGAGTTGATTGTATCTTAACAAGCTTGTTTCGGTGTCACCATCGCAAAAAATACCGTTTTTCTTGGTTATTATTTATAAGCAATATTGAGGGTTTAAACCTGAATCTCCTTCAAGGAATAGGACATAAGCCTTCACACTTAACATTATACAACATACTGTATTACAATAAGTTTTACTCTATTAAAATAAAATATATTTAAATCCTCTTGGTTTTTATTTCTTAAAATTAAGCTACGTGTATACCGATATTTTTTAGACGTGACACGTTCTTGCACTACACCATTATCATCATTTTGGTTGAGTTCTGCGCTGACTTTTCGAATATCAAAAACTGAGTTATGGCGATTGAATCGCTTATTTTCCACCATCACATTTTGATCTTTCATTACATCATCAAATATGACCAGATCAATCGCGTATTGGGATTTGAACCGACGAAAATCTAGCACACCGCAACTGCTTGCCTGCTCCTCATCATCAATTATCCCAACACAGAAGTCATTTTCATAATGCTTTGGCTTACGATTGCCCTGCTTGAGAAAATGATCTGATATCGCCTTAAATTGTTTTTTAGTTAAGTTTTGACCCAAGGGAATATTGATACGCTGCTGAGGATCTAACTTTTGATCAACTTAATGGAAAATATTTTGAGTGGATTGTTTTGCTTGAGCTTGACTGAATAAAATCGTTAAGCCAGCAAATACACACATCATCAAGCTTAAAAATTCATTTTTTATTTTCATATTGCTTAGTCTCTATTTATTCATATTTTGACAAAAGAATGACTTACTTTTTATTACTACGACTGATCAAGATTTAAGATACTTATTGATCAGTGTTCTTTTTAAAATTAATTCAAATGTTCTAATTTTGATCAAAAATCATAAAGCCAACGACACATAACCATAAAACAAACATAAAAAAAGGGAGCTTACGCTCCCATTTTTTCTACTAAGCTTGACGCTTAATACATTATCACTTATTCAGCATCAGCTGCTTTAGCGAATAATTGACGACCACGGTAAACACCATCTTTAGTCACGTGGTGACGACGATGAGTTTCACCTGTAGTTTGGTCTACAGTTAATGCATTCTCGGTTAAAGCGTCATGTGAACGGCGCATGTCACGGCGAGAGCGACTTTTACGGTTTTGCTGAACGGCCATGATGGCTCCTTACAAAGATCGAAAAAATGGATCAGAACAAATTCAGTTGTCTTATACTTTACAGTATAACACAAAAATTAGTTAAGTTTACCCTTTAGAGCAGCCAAAGCTTCAAACGGATTATCTCGTTTCTCTTCAACGATCTCTTCAACGGTAGGTTGATGCTTATGCACACAAGACTCATGCTTAGGCGACAAAGGCATCAACAATAACAACTCATCTTCTATCAGTGCAAGTAAATCAGCGGTGGCAGGTGCATCGTATGAACCTTTCGTCGTTGCTTCACTTTCACCTAAAACGATGAAATCAGCATCCTCATCCAAGCGCTCTATCAGTGACTCATTATCGATCAAAGCCAGATGAAAATCTAAAGCAAGGGGTATTTCAACAGTATCCAAACAACGTTGGCATTCCATTGGAACGTTTGCTTTCACACTACCATCTAGCCATACAATACGATGATACGCATCCATTGATAGCTTACAGTCTACGTTAATCAATTGATCATCAATTGATCCAACAGCTTCACGGGAAATTCGAACAAGGCGTGACAATGGCAAGGTACCTGACCATGTAAAACCTTGTTCGGCCCATTTAAACGGCTCAATCTGTGCCGGAAAGGTATTTGCTGACATAATTAAGGCGGCAATTCTACAAATTCATAAGTACTCTGTCAAAGATTAAGATACAATTTTGTACTTATTCAGACAGATCATTTGGGTAATACAAGTCATGCATCAGTTGCAGCCGCAACCTGAAGTCACCACTTCATTACAGTTAAACTATCCTATGCCTTCAGCTTTAGCCGATTACTTAGACCGCGTGCAACTCGCACCTTGGGTAAATCTGCAAACAGAAGCGCTACAGGTAGAGTGGCTTATCTTACACTTTAATCATTGGTTTTCCCACTTAAATGTCACTTTGATCAAAGGTGATTTTGAACCTGAATATTTTCCTGCAACATCAACTACTTCAGCTCGCATTCAATTTGCACATGGTTTTTTTAATAGTGCTTTACATGAAATTAGCCATTGGACGATTGCGGGTGATGAACGTCGAAAACTTGCCGATTTAGGCTATTGGTATGCCCCCGATGGACGTACCGCTGAGCAACAAGCCTTATTTGAGCAGGTTGAAATTAAACCGCAAGCGATTGAATGGTTATTCGCACAAGCCTTTGGTCGTAAGTTCCGTGTATCACTGGACAACCTCACAGGTGATGCAGGAAATGGCGCAACCTTTAAAGATAACGTCTTCGCGCAACTACAAAAATATTTTAGTGGTGAAGCTAAGCTACCTCGTGATGCAGCGCATTTTATTCATTGTATTTGTCTCTGCTGTCGAGCAGGTCAACCGCTACGTGCTGATGAATTTAAGCGTGAAATGTTAGACTAATGCATATGTACTATGGATGTGCTCAAGATGGTTTATCATCTAAAAGAGTAACCATTTAAATTGATTGAATGGATGAGAGGTGATTTAAATGGTGAAAAATCCACATTGATCAATTGAACCATGACCTGACTCAGGTAATAATGAAATTGTGCACCATCCGCCATTGAACAAAAGCACTCTGTTTTTTGCTCTGTGTTGCACTGATTGAAGGTACTAAGCAAGTGCTACAAAATGATTAGTTTTAAGCCGCAAATATATTTACAGATACTTAATATAATAATCACATCAGGAGAATCATTATGCTGCATTTAAGAGTACATCCTGACAATCCTCAACCTCGACTCATTAGCCAAGCTGTCGAACGCATTCGCGCAGGCGATGTCGTGGTCTATCCAACGGATGCTGCCTATGCGATTGGCTGTCAGATCGGAAATAAAACAGCTATGGCACGTATTGCACAGATTCGTGGCTTAGGTGAAAAGCACCAATACGCCATTATCTGTGCCGATCTTTCAGATATTGCCACTTACGCCAAAGTCGACAATGCAATGTATCGATTACTTAAACACAACACCCCTGCTGTCACGACTTATATTTTGCCTGCAACCAGTGAAGTGCCGAAACGCTTAATGCATCCTAAAAAGAAGACTATCGGTCTGCGTGTCCCGAGTAATACGATTTGCCAAATGCTCCTCAAAGAACTGGGTGAACCCCTCTTGACCAGTACATTAATTCTGCCTGATCAAAATGAACCTCTAGATGATCCTTATGACATCAAGCTGCAACTAGAAAAGCGCATTGATGTGTTTATCGACAGTGGACTCGGGACTTTAACCACAACCAGTATTGTAGATTTATCTGGTGATACCCCTGTAGTGGTACGTCGCGGTGTAGGTGATGTCAGCGCTTTTGAGTAAGCACTTTTCAAGATATTATAATCTTTAAGCACTCTGAGCTGAATCATCATTTAAATAAAAAAAGCCATCTTTCTAGATGGCTTTTGATTGGGTCAGTATCTTAACCTCACTCGAATCCTGCTTAAGGAAATGAGAAGATTCATATTGAGACTCCCCCATGATTTTGATCATAAAAAAGTCCGCCCTTTGGTCTGATAAAGTTAAAAATCAATCATAAAATTACGCTTATCCTATGATTTTAAAGGAAAATTCTTATCGTTGATTCGGGTTAACCTACACATTCTATTTTTTATCTTTACGTCCTGTGATTGGATAAAGCTTCATAAAATCTTCTAGTCGATTTTTTTGCTCACGCTCTAGATTAAAATTGTCTTGTTTCAACCAATCTTCAAAAGCCAGTTTCAGTTTTTGCCATTCTTCATCCAAAATTGAAAAGCAAGCTGTGTTTCGGTTACGACCTTTGACGATTCGATCTTGTCTCAGCGTCCCTTCGTATAAGAAACCAAAACGTACCGCAGCATTTACTGAAGCCTCATTGGATTCATCGCAGCGCCATTCAACTTTACGGAATCCGTATTCGAAGCATTGATTGAGTAATAAATAAACCGCCTCGGTTGCTGCTGTGGTATGACGTAACTGCTCAGAAAAAAAGAGATTACCAATTTCAGCTTTACGATTCAGCTCATCAATATTGATCAAACCCATCCAGCCCCAATACTGATGTCCTACTTGCACCAAGTAGTGTTGTGCCTGCTTTAAACCAAATTCAGTTTTTAAACTTGCCTTGAGATCATCCTGCGTATTGAAACCGTCATAACGCATATATGTCCAAATGGCTTTTGCATTTTCTAACTCAGTATCTCGATCCAAAGTTCGCCAAATATTTCTAAAAGCGCTATCTTCATCTTCTTCCGAGATGCTATTCACTGGAATGATTTTGCACCAACGACCATTCAGTTGCTCTGCATGAAATTTATCAATTTCATCCGTTTCAACAGGTGCCCCAACCACTTGGTTAAATTCATTTAATTCTGTTTTTAGATATTCAAACATTTTTATTCTTTATAAATATGACCAAAGTCTCAATTTTGCAGTTTTTATGAATATTTATCTAGTATCTTATTGAAAATAATAACCAAAACACACTTACAAAACATCAACTTCGATCTAATTTGAAGCTCGAGTACTTTATTTAATACTTTTTATCGTAAAAACCGCTATTTTCAATTTATTCATCGGGCTTTTTCATTTAGAATAGACCTATTCTTTTTATGCAATTCGAATCACTGTCCTTTTTACTGATTTCGATAAGTGATCTCCTGAATCGCTCAACATGCTTTTGAAAATTCGCGTGGCTAATAACTGTAATGACTCAAGCAATCCATAATTCGATGGAGCCTTCTTCACACATCCGTGTCATGGATGAGTGGCAAGAAGATCTTCCTGAAGATTTATACATTCCGCCTGCAGCATTCGAAATTCTATTAGAACATTTCGAAGGACCACTCGATTTTCTGATTTACCTGATTCAAAAAAATGGCTTTGACCTCCTTCAATTGGATATCTCTCCGATTGCCAGCCAATATTTATCGTATATCGACAGTATGAAATCGTTAAATATTGAGCTGACTGCGGATTACTTGGTGATGGCAGCACTGTTGGCAGATTTAAAGTCTCGTTTATTACTGCCTAAACCGAAAGCGATTCATATTGAAAAAGATCCCAAACAAGAGCTGATTGATCGTTTAGAAACCTATTTAAGAGTAAAACAAGCCGCTGAACGCTTGGGTCAGATGCCTATTTTGGATCGTGATACCTATTTAACCAATGTGTCTATTGGGCATATCGAGACAGTGAATGAAGGTTATGACGTGAGCATGCTCCGTGATGCCTTATTTTGCATCTTTAATCGTCCAGAACCTGTAGTTCATCAGATTGTCCAAGAGCCTGTTTTACTGGAAGAACGTATTTCTTATATTGAACATATGGTTCAAAGCGGTGAAGTACTGAGTTTTAAAAAATTACTTAAACCGAGCCAAGGTCGTATGGGCATGGTCGTAACATTTATGGCTATTTTAGAGCTGACGCGTCAGCAGAAAGTTCAGATTGTCAGTTCAGGCATTGAGTCCCCGTTAACGATTCAGGGATCACATGTATGACGATCGATCAAAGTACAATATTTAATATCGATGAGTCGCATCATGAAATCTTGATGCAAATGGAAGCGATTATTTTTGCAAGTGATGCGCCTGTCTCTGTCGCTCGTTTAAAAGAAGCGTTTCAAAACCAATATTCAAAGCAACAACTGCGTGCTTATTTACAACAGCTTGCAGTATTACAACATGGTCGTTCCATTGAGCTGGTTGAAACAGCTCAAGGTTTTCGCTTTCAAGTACGTGCAAAGTACCGCAGTACCATCGCTCAAACATGGCCTGAACGCCCAACCAAATTATCACCCTCATTGTTAGAAACATTAGCAGTGATTGCTTACCATCAGCCCGTGACCCGCGCTGATATTGAGCAGATACGTGGAGTAACGAATAACAGTCAATTATTGAGAACGTTATTCGAATGGAACTGGATTAAAGAATCAGGGTTCCGTGAACTTCCAGGAAGACCCGCGTTGTTAGTTACAACGCCACAATTTTTAAATGCTTTTGGTCTCAATTCTTTGGATCAATTGCCTCCCCTACAGGATGCCAAGGAAGCTTTTTTGACTTTGGATGCTCATGCACCCATGTCTTAAATAGGTGAACTGTTGATGATTATTTCTAAGGTTATGCTGTTATGAGTGAAAAATTGCAAAAGGTATTAGCACGTGTTGGCTTAGGCTCTCGCCGTTATATGGAAGAAGTCATTGCTGCTGGTCGTGTTAGTGTCAACGGTCAAGTTGCTCAAGTGGGTGAACGTATTGAACCTACCGATGAGCTTCGCATCGATGGTCGTAAAGTTGCGTTCCAAATTGAAGATGAAATTCGCCGTCGTGTTTTGATTTATTACAAACCAGAAGGCGAAATTTGTTCACGTAATGACCCTGAAAATCGCCCAACGGTATTTGATCAATTACCTTCAATTCCGGGTGATCGTTGGGTAATGGTGGGTCGTTTAGATATTAACTCGACTGGTCTTTTGATGTTTACCAATGACGGCGAGCTTGCAAACCGTTTAATGCACCCTTCTAGCGAAATTGAGCGTGAATACGCGGTTCGTGTGATGGGTGAAGTAACACCTGCTTTGAAAAAGAACATGACCACAGGTGTTGTTCTTGATGACGGTCCTGCCAAGTTTGAATCGTTCTCTGAAATTGGTGGTGAAGGGATTAACCGTTGGTATCAAGTGGTTGTAAAAGAAGGTCGTAACCGTGAAGTACGTCGTATCTTTGAATCACAAGGCCTAAAAGTAAGCCGTTTATTACGTACGCGTTACGGTACTGTGATTTTGCCACGTGAACTTCGTACTGGTCGTTGGGTTGAATTGGATAAAAATGATATCGACAACTTGACCAAAGCGGTAGAGCTTAAACCACGTCAAGGTACAGGTTTGTTTGGGATGGCGAAACGTCGTAACGAACGTATGCAAGACAAACCCCTTGCTGCACGTCGTGGGGGATACTTACGTCAACAGCGCCGTGACGAAGGTGAAGCTCAACCTGAGTTTAACCGCGAATCTCGTCCAGACCAACGTCGTGACTCACGTCCAATGAATACAGATAACCGTCGTGAATCACGTCCTATGAATACGGATAACCGCCGTGATTCTCGTCAGCCAAATTTCGATCAGCGCCGTGACAATCGTCCATCAGGTGAGCCAGGTCGTAGTGACAATCGTAGCTTCCGTCAAGATCGCCCAACAGGCGCACCTCGTCGCCATGAAAGCACTAACTACAACAGTGGCAATCGCTTTGAGCGTAAAGAAGAGAATGGAAACACTGCTGAAACACAGCAACGTGAAGAATCTCGCTTTACACAGCGCAAACCTTTTACAGTGAATAAAGGTTTCAAAAAGTTCTAATTGCTGAGCGTATTTCAGCTTCAGACAAGAAATAATCAAAAAAAGCCACTCTCATGAGTGGCTTTTTTTATACGTTGATCTGTGACTACAGAACTTATAGCGCAGGAATATCGATCCATTGAGCTTGAGGAAAATGTAATTCTAAATATCGTTTTAAGTAGGCAGCCGTATCTTGTGAAATTTTCGGATCTTGAGATTCATCTTTAAGGTTATAAGCCACGGCAAATAAATTTAATCCACGGTGTTGAATTGCTTCTAAGCTCAACAAGGTATGATTAATACTGCCCAATCGACCTGAAGAAACCAAAATAATCGGATAATTCTTTTCAACCAAGTAGTCAATTGTGAGTAATTCAGTTGTGAGTGGCACCATCAAACCACCAGCACCCTCCAATAACACCACATCAAATGTATCTGCAAGTTTTTGAGTCGCTTCTTCAATTTTTTTAAAATCAATATCTCGTCCATCAATTTGTGTGGCTAAATGTGGAGAAGCTGGATAACTCAAGATTTCAGGCATTGTGAGTTTTGAATCGTCTTCAGCAAACCATCCACGCCCCATAATGTCACGATGCTTCTCAATATCTTCAGAAATACCATCATTACCTGTTTGTATCAGTTTCTGCGTAATCACATTTTGACCTTGCTCAAACCATCGCTTTGCGAGATAGCCTGTCGTATAAGTCTTACCAATCCCTGTATCAATGCCACTTACAAAGTAAATCTGACCACTCATACCACGCTCCGCGCAATCACATAAATAGGATGATAACTCAAAGGATAAACCAGATTTTCATGTTCATCGGTCGTGATAAATTGACGATACGCTTGGTAAAAGTTCTCTAAAGATTGCTTTGTCCAACGAAATTTACTGGCCGTAGCTGTCACCCCTGTTGCTTTTAAATGCTGCAACACATCCTTTGGATGCTTAAAATTCAAAGTATCGACTTGTTCTGAAATATGTAAAATCTCAAAGCCTTGATCTTCTAGTTTGAGTTGAATCTCACTCATGTCGTAATAACTTAATCCCTGTTGGGTTAAGGCTTTTATTTCTTTTAAATTCTGCGTACCGAAGGTCGAGAAGCAAAACAGTCCTTGTTTTAATAAAGCTTGATTCACCTTTTTTAACAAACCATCTAAATTGTGCATCCACTGTATCACTGAACTTGAAACGATCAGGTCTAATTCTTTCGGAAAGTTAATCTGCTCTGCATCGCCAATATGCCATTCGATTGTGTGCTGATTTTCAAGTCTATTTATCTCGAAGCTATTTTCCTCAAACTCGAAGCTATTTTCCTCAAAACTGTTTCCTTCTAAACCCACAGTTTCAAAGTGTTGTTTAACTTCCGCATATAGATCATTGAGATAAATGCTTTTGAAGATTTGATTTTCCATATAGAGCTTGGTCAGATTTCCTGATCCGCAACCGATCTCAAGAATACGTTTTGGATGAGCTAGATCTCCATCTATACAATGGTATTTAGACATCAATTGCATCAATCGTAGCGCAATCTTTTTCTGAATAATGGCATGCTCATCATAACTTTGCCCTGCTTGAGCAAAGCGCTTAGCGATCTCTAACGTATCGATATGAACTAATTCCATTTAAACCTCAGAGCAAAGCCACAAGACGGTCAAGATCATGCTGATCAATTCGCGTATTTAAACAAATCCTCAAACGAGAGCCACCATGGGGAACGGTCGGTGGGCGTACTGGCATGATATAGAAACCTGCGTGTTGTAGCTGATTGGCCAGCGCCACGGTTTGAATCGAATCCCCCACGATCACGGGGACAATCTGGCTACTCGAAGGACAATCATAATTTTTTGCAAGAATTTGAATATTCAATGAATGACTCAGACGTTTTAAATACTGTCTTTGATCATTCATCTTCACCACTTTCTGTAAGATAAAGTTTGTCCATGCCATACACATCGGAGGCTGTGCAGTACTAAAAATCAATGGGCGCATTTTATTGATCAAGAAATCTCGAATGATCGGATGACAAATCAAATATCCACCGACAGAGGCTAAGGCCTTACCAAATGTTCCGACGATAAAATCAACATCTTGAATTACACTTGCCTGTTCGACGATGCCTAAACCCTGCTCACCTCGAACACCAATCGCATGTGCTTCATCCACATAGAGCATCACATTCGAATATTGTTTTTTAAGCGCCACTAATGCAACCAAATCCGCCTCATCACCATCCATACTAAAAATAGATTCAGTGACAATAATGATCCGCTCAAAAGTTTGATCAGCTTGGTATTTTCTTAATAGTGCATCCAAATGTTTAAGATCGTTATGGCGATAACGCACATATTGCGCAGTTGAAAGTCGCATGCCATCAATCAAACTGGCATGTACCAACTTATCTGCCAAAACCAATGTTTTATTGTCACATAAGGCTGGCAAGATCCCGATATTCATGTGATAGCCACTGTTAAACAACAGCGCAGACCGATTTTCAAATAACTGACTTAAACTATGTTCAAGTTGTTTATATGCAGGAAAGTTCCCTGTTAAAAGGCGTGAAGATGAAGAACTCATTCGTCGCTCTGAAACGGGAGTCAGGTCAAAGAACTCTTCCCGAAGTGACTCATCACTCGCCAATCCCAAATAGTCATTGGATGAAAGATTCAACATTCGTTGATCATTGATTTGAATATCACGACCCAATTGAATATTTGCAGTGAATTGTCTGAGATTCCCTTGTTTTTTTAACTCATCCAAATGCGATGCATAATGATCTAATACACTCATGACAGCGCTTCCTGCATGTTTTGAACAACATCGACCAACTGGGTTAATAAAAACTCAAGTTCATGCTCAGTAATGATATAAGGGGGCATGACATAAACCAGCTTTCCGAAAGGACGAATCCACACACCTCGTTCTACAAATTGCTGTTGTAATGACCGCATATCCACATCGAATTTTAATTCCACTACGCCGATTGCACCCAATACACGTACATCATTGACATGATCAAGATGATTTAAAACGGTCAGCTTAGTTTTTAAATGGTTTTCGATACGCTTTATGTTGGCTTGCCAATCTTGTGACAACAGTAATTGCGTACTTTTTAAAGCCACAGCACAGGCTAAAGGATTCGCCATAAAGGTCGGACCATGCATAAACACCCCAGCTTCACCACGACTAATGGTTTCAGCAACATGTTGAGTGGTTAGTGTCGCAGAGAGTGTCATATAGCCACCCGTTAGGGCTTTACCCATACACATAATATCAGGCGCAACTTGTGTATGTTCCCATGCGAACATTTTTCCTGTACGTCCAAATCCTGTTGCGATTTCATCAAAAATCATCAAGATATTGTATTGTTCACACAGTCTTTTGGCTGCTTTGAGATATTCAGGATGATAGAAACGCATTCCCCCTGCACCCTGAACGATTGGTTCAATAATGAAAGCAGCAATGGTTTGATGATGTTGCTGAATCATCTGTTCGAAAGATGTCATTTCGGAAGCATGCCACGTTTGATCAAACCCTATAGACGGTGCATCGACAAAAATACGATTGGGTAAGCTTGAACCAAACACTTGATGCATTCCTGTCACAGGATCACAGACAGACATAGCATTCCACGTGTCACCGTGGTAACCCGAGCGTGGTGTTATAAAATTGGTTTTATGTGTTAAACCTTGAGCAGTCCAATATTGCACTGCCATTTTCAGTGCAATTTCTACTGCAACTGAACCAGAATCTGCATAGAAAATTTTGTCGAGATTGGGTGGTGTGATTTTTAATAACAGTTTACCCAATTCAATCGCGGGATCATGGGTGAGTCCACCAAACATGATATGCGACATCTTTTGCAGTTGATCAATTGCAGCTTGATTTAAATCAGCATGGTTATAACCATGAATCGCACACCACCAAGATGACATCCCATCAATCAACTGGCGACCATCTTCTAACTCAATCGTCGCGCCATATGCCTGCTTCACTTTATAGGTTGGCAATGGATCAAGCATCGAAGTATATGGATGCCAGAGATGTGCTTGATCAAAACTATCCGTCATTCCTAATTTGACTCATTTCTTTATGCTTTTTTGATCATAACGTGCACATAAAGATTAAGGTATTGCCTGATCGGACAATCTTGATTAACTTTTCTCGAGTCGTTTTAAATATTGAGTGATTTTGTCACTTAAGGCTTCATATTGGAAAACTGGAAATCCATGCGATCCATGAACGGAATCTACATTTAAAAACTTTGCGCCTAATTTTCTAAAATTATCCATAATTTTGTAACTAACTAGACCATCAGCCTCAGCAAAGACATGTAACTGACTTCCGGGATAATTTTGGATAGTGTCAACAGTATTGAATTGCTCCAACATCTCTAAACCACAACTTTTCAGCGCAAGTTCCTCGTCATTTACCGAACTTTGTAATTTTTGCCAGTCTAATTTTGCATTACTACGCCCTTGAGTCACCAAGTAACAGAAACGCTTTAAAGTGGTTATAGGGTTTTTCTCAAATGCGCTTTTAAAACTTAAAAAGGTAGAATTCTCCATTCCAATCCCCCATGTATCATTGGCAATGAAACAAGGATTACTGGCCAAAGTGATCAAAGCTTTCAATTCCCCTGTCTGCTCATGGATGTGTTGCGCAAGCTTTGTCGCAAGCTGTCCACCTAAGGACCAGCCCATAATCACATCAAATTGCTCAGCAAGCTTTACATGTTTGATGAAATCATCGGCATCAAAACCATTAAATATATTGATCAATTCAACCTCAAAACCTTTTTGAATCAGTGCATCTTTCAGCGCTTGTAATGGCTGCGTCCCTACAGCCCACCCCGTGATAAGTAATATCTTCTGCATCCCTTCAAACTCGTTATCCTCATTTGTTATTACTATATAAAGTCTTAACCACAACTACATTGTGAAATAACGACAAAATTCAGTGTATTAAATGATAGTGACGAAGAAAGAATTCTTAACATTAAGTGTGTGCTTTAAAAAGATTCGCAAATTAAATACACATTTTATTCATTATTTTCTAAATCGAGTAACAGTTTAGCTGGATAAACCTTGAACCAATTTGTCTTAAACTGTTTATGAACCTGATCGATCTCGAAGGTGCTGCTACGACCAATCTGTTGTGCCTTTGCAATATCGTGGGCGCGCATATAAGCAATAAGATAATCCTTAGCCTCTAAATTTAAATAAAACCAAGATTCAATCAAGACACCTTCTGCTTTAAGTGTTTCAATCGCTTCTATTTTTCTATTTTCTAATTCTTTTTGCCAATCATTTATTTGTTTCAAGCGATCTTGTTTTAGCTCAATGAGTACTGCACCCACATCCATTTTATTCTCTTTTTGTGTGCTGAATGAACACTTAAAATATAGCGAACACTTTGAGATTAATAGTCAAAATTTGTGATTATCCTTAAATATCTTTCATGCACTGCTGTTATTTAGAACGCTTGCGATAAAGCACTCAGAAACAAAATAAAAGTCCCGACATGAAAAAAGCCCAACTTTCATTGAGCTTTCAAATGGGTACTTTATCTACACTTTAGAGCATATGACAGCCAAAATTACATTTGTGATTGAATATAGTTTTGCAAACCAATCAACTCAATCAAACGTAATTGCTTTTCAAGCCAATAGGTGTGATCTTCTTCAGTATCTGACATTTGTTGACGTAGCATATCACGGGTAACGTAATCGCCTTTTTCTTCACACAGCTTTACACCTTGTGCAAGTTTCTCACGTACTTCATATTCAAGTTTTAAATCCGCTTTTAAACAGCTCACCACATCTTCGCCAACATCAATATCTTCACGATTCATATTTGGCGTACCTTCCAAGAAAAGTACACGACGAATGATCGCATCAGCATGCTGTGCTTCTTCTTGCATTTCATGATCGATACGCTCGAAGATCTTGCTTAAGCCCCAATCTTCATACATACGCGAATGGATCAGATATTGATCACGTGCAGCCAGCTCACCACCGATCAACATATTCAGATAATCTACAACTTCTGGATTGCCACGCATTTCATTATCTCCATTTCTTTGTGGACATTATGATGAAAACGGTGATATTTTGCAAAGATTAAAAAAATGTAAACCCATGATTTATATAAAATAAAAATGAGAAACATACGCATTTACACACATCAAATATCGAATTAACATATATAAAAGAACATCTTGCATTAGTTACAGGGCAGAAATTTTCCGATAAAACTATTTTTATGTAGTATTGATTTTTTGTAACCAAATTCAAAATCTTGGCTGTGCCTGTTCATCTTACCGTATATGAAAAAGTTTAAATTGAACGACCACATCAGCAATACTGCAATACTTAGGCAAATTTTTACCTTAATTAAGAATTAAGCCAACTAATGGCAAAACCCAGCGTCCAATAGCAAAAAATTCATCGAATTGAGCTTAGCGCCAATGAGTCTGCTTCCAATCTTGTTGTTGCTGTTTATTCAAGAACGTCCAAGCCACAAAACGGCTCTCTTTTTGCCCTTGAGCCATCTGAATCGTTTGGACTTCCAAAGCACCAATACGTTGTAAGGCTTTTAACAGCGATGGTAAAGTGGTCTTTTTCGATACGAGCGTAGTAAACCAGAAACACTGCTGACTAAAGACTGAACTTTCTTCAACCATTTGGCATACGAAACGTTCTTCTCCACCGTCACACCATAACTCATTTTTTTGACCGCCAAAGTTCAAGACTGACTTACCATTCTCCCGCTTGCCAAGATTATGCAGTTTCTTCGATGCTGTAGCCTTGGCTTCTTCTTGCGAAGCATGAAACGGTGGATTACACAAAGTCAGATCAAAACGATCCGTGGGCTTGATGATGCCTTTAAAAATATTTTGAGGCGATTTTTGCAAACGAATATGAATCCCCTTGCTTAGATTAGAGTTGGCTTGTGTAATGAGCTGAGCACTACTCACCGATGCAGGATGAATGTCCGATCCGACAAATTTCCAACCATAACTACGATGACCAATTATAGGATAAATGCAGTTCGCCCCAACACCAATATCGAGTACATGAACTTTATGCCCTTGGGGTATCTGATCGCCATTACTCCCACCAATTAGGTCAGCCAAATAATGAATATAGTCTGCTCGCCCGGGAATTGGCGGGCAAAGAAAACCCTGAGGAATATCCCAATGTTGAATGTGGTAATAATGCTTAAGCAGGGCTTTATTCAGCGTTTTCACTGCGTCAGGATCAGAAAAATCAACGGAAAGATCATCATATTTATTCAGTGATACAAAAGGAGCAAGTTCAGAACAACTTTTAATCAGCTGAGGAAAATCGTAACGACTGCGATGTAAGTTCCGTACATGTAATTCCGATTTTTGTTTCGGAAATAATTTCTTTGCTTGCGCCATTTTTTTGCCAATAATCAACGAAGGACGAGAATAATCTGGTGATACAGGATTTAATCCTGCGTAAGAACTGACATTGTACGTGAATTCAATTCACGATGACGATCAAAAACTTTCATTCAGTTACAATTGCCAATTCATCAAACAGGCTTTTAGATATTCGGTATATAAACATAATGATATAGGCTGAGCTATGTACAGGCGACGGTGCCAATGCTTTATTTGAACAAAAATAAATGGGGCAATATGAAAAGCTGATCAAATTAATCACAGACAAATCTTGAGATTCTCAATATGATAAAAACAAAGTTGATGAATCAAAGTTGATGAATATGAATACCAAGACAATAACAACACCCATTTTAGTCACAGGAGCAACAGGTTACATTGCAAGTTGGGTGATTCAAAAATTACTTGAGCAAGGTCACACCGTTCACGCGACAGTTCGTGATTTAAATAAAACTGCTAGTTTTGCTCATCTAGAAAAAATTGCTCAAGAACTCAATGCCAATCTCAAATTATTCAAAGCCAATCTCCTTGATGAAGGCTCATTTGACGAGGCTATGCAAGGCTGCGAAGTCGTGATTCACATGGCATCTCCTTTTCTAGTGACCAACTTTAAAGACCCGATTGCAGATTTAGTCGATCCAGCAGTAAAAGGCACAATTAATGTTTTAAACAGTGTCAATCGCACTGAATCTGTTAAGCGTGTCGTGGTGACTTCGAGTATTGCTTCAACCTATGGCGATGCAATTGATATCTTAAAAACTGAAAATAATGCCTTTGACGAAAGCCATTGGAATACCACCAGCTCTCCTGAACATCAGCCCTATTATTATTCTAAAGTGGCTGCTGAACGTAAAGCATGGCAAATGCAAAAAGCGCAATCACGTTGGGATTTGGTCTGTGTAAACCCTGCATTGGTGATTGGCCCTTCGCTTACTCCTATGACTAAATCCGGTAGCGTTGAAGTGCTTCAACAATTTGGCAGTGGTGTAACGCGTTTTGGCGTTCCCAAACTATGGAGCGCTTTGGTTGATGTCCGAGATGTGGCCGATGCACATTTAATCGCTGCATTTAAATCAGATGCGAAGGGTCGCTATATTATTAGTGCGAAATCATTATCTATATTGGAAATGGGACAAATCTTAGCCCAACATTTTGGATCAAAATATCCCTTCCCTAAAATGGAAACGCCAAAGTTTCTCATCAAAGCTGTCGGACCTTTTCTTGGACATTCACGTAAGTATGTCGAGCTGAATGTCGGTTATCCAATCTACTTCAATGCACAGAAGAGTAAAGATGAACTAGGAATAGAATATCGTGAAGTTGAGAACAGTTTGATTGAACATTTCCAACAATTGATTGACGATGGGATTGTCAAAAATCGTGCATAAAAACCTTATTTAAAGTCCTCGTTGAGGGCTTTTTTTTAATTACAATTGTGAGTAATATTTAATTAACCCGAATCCTGCTTAAGAAAATAAGACCATTCATCTTGAGGCTTATCCATCATTTTGATCATCAAAAAGTCTGTGCCTTGATCTGATAGCGCTAAAAATTAATCATAAATTATATTTATATTATGATTTTAAAGAAGAATCCTTATCCGTGATTCGCATTAATTAAAAAATATATTAAGCAAACAATCCGTTTACTAAATTTTACAGACCCATTTACAGAATACATTGTTCCAAAAACATCTCTCCCAAGATAAATATATTAGTTTAGAGTCCATAATTAGACGTTTTATTGGGCTTAGATATGGAACATTCACCTTCAGACAATATCATGGTCACTTTAAATAAAAGACCAGTTAGTCTTCCAAATAAAAATGACTTTTTAATTAAAACTTCTACTGTCCCTAAGCTAAAAACAGGTCAAATACTGTTAAGAACCTTATATTTATCACTTGATCCCTATATGAGAAATCGTATGGATGAGTTTTTCGAAACACATCAAACTTATGTCACGCCTTTGAAAATTGGAGATGTGATAATTGGGTCGACCATCAGTGTCGTTGAAAACTCTCAAAACTCAAATTTTAAAGTTGGTGATATTGTTTTAGCCAATTCTGGATGGCAAAAATATTCAATATCTGATGGAAAGGATATACAAAAGATTAATAAAGATATTCCAAAGCTTTCCTTGGCCCTCAGCCTATTTGGCTTACCTGCATTTACTGCCTATTATGGAATGGTAGAAATTGGCCAACCTAAAAAAGGAGAAACTGTTGTGATCTCTTCTGCAGCAGGCGCGATTGGTTCAGTTGCAGGACAGATAGCAAAAATTAATGGAGCTAGAGTCATTGGTATTGCTGGTGGCAAGGAAAAATGTCGATTTGTCGTTGAAAAGTTTGGATTTGACCAATGTCTTGATTATAAAGATCCAAATTTTGAATCACTACTTGAACAATCTACTCCTAATGGAATTGATGTGTACTTTGAAAATGTTGGTGGTCGTGTTCTAGAAACGATCTTTCCACGACTCAATTTGAGTGCACGTATACCATTATGTGGTTTAATTTCGTACTATAATCAGCAACCATTACCACATGGACAAATAAAACTTTCTGAATTTCTTTATGATGTTTTATTAAAACAATTAAAACTCACTCCCTATATCATTACAGATTATTATTCCACGCATTATGACAATTTCATTAAAGATGTAAGCTATTGGTTTAAGAACGATCTAATCACAAATCAAGAAGACATTTTTGAGGGGATTGAAGCAGCTCCTGATGCTTTTATCCGCTTATTATCTGGCAATAACCAAGGAAAAGTTTTAGTTAAAGTTTCTCAATTTGACGAGAAAAATGTACCGTAAGTTACGGTACATTTACTTAATCATAACAATGATTTAGAACATGTAAATCAACTTTAAAAATTTTAGAGTTGACGATGTTTAATCAGGTGTGCGCACCAAGCTCAGGAAATGCAAATGACGCTCATATTGATCAATGATGTCTTGAAGTAAATCCTCCCGCGTCCAATCCATCACATCATAGGCCTGACCACCTTCTCGCAAGAACACTTCCGCTTGAAAATATCGAATATTTTCTTCACTCGATTCAGGCATGAAGCTTGGCGGTAAAGTCTCACGAGCCACCACTTGATAGATAAAATTCACTTCATTGTGATGATCCACTTTTAATGCCAAACCATTTTCAATGGTCTCAATAGTCACGTTTAAGTAACGTCGTTCAAATTCGACTTGTACACTTTCAAAAGCAGACTTTACTTCAATATCAATATAATGGCGCACTTCAGCTTCACTATGCGGATAATGCATAATCAAGCCTAAACGTTGTTGCCAACTACGTGGTGTTTGAATCGCTCGCGGTGTGATTCTCGCATCTTGAAGTGCATACATTTTGGTGACATCCAGTTTTAAGGCTTTCAGCAAACCCCAACTGATAAACAACATGATCAATGTAAAAGGCAAGGCACTCATCATCGTTGCAGATTGCAAGGCGCTTAAGCCACCCACTAAAAGCAAAACGATCGCAAGAAACGCCATCAAGAATGTCCAAAATAAACGTTGCCAAGCTGGAGATTGATCAGATTTTGCAGTGAGATAATCTGTGACTAAAGCACCTGAATCCGCTGAGGTGACAAAAAACAACATGATCAATAAGGTAGCAACTAAACTCATGACAGAAGAGAATGGAAGCGTTTGTAAAAACTCAAACAGTGCAACAGAGGAATCCGTTTGAACCGCAGTGACCAGTCCATGGTTGGCTTCATGCAAAATGCTATACAGTGCAGCATTACCCATAAAGCCCATCCAAATCAGGGTAAAGCCTGACGGAATAAGCAATACTCCCACGATAAACTCTCGAATACTCCGCCCTTCTGAGACCCGGGCAATAAACATCCCGACAAAGGGTGACCATGAAATCCACCATGCCCAGTACATAATGGTCCAACCACCAATCCAGCCATTTGGTTGATAGGCATAGAGATTGAAAGTCATACTAAATAAATTAGAAACATACTGACCTGCATTTTGAATCGTAGTTTGTAATAAATAAATGCTTGAACTGGCAAAGAAAACAAAGAGCAACAAGGTAACTGCCAAAATCAGATTAAGCTCTGATAAGCGTTTAATTCCCTTGTCTAATCCGAAAAATACAGACAGTGATGCCATCGCGCTGACAATCATCACCAAAAAAATTTGCGTCGTTGATGATTGCTCTATACCAAATAAATAATTTAGCCCTGAGTTAATCTGTGTTACACCAAAGCCAAGTGTCGTCGCCACACCAAATACCGTACCGATGGTGGCAAAGGTATCTACAGCATCCCCAATTGGGCCATAAATTTTCTTACCAATGATCGGGTATAGTGCTGAGCGAATCTTTAAGGGTAAATGATGTCGATATGCAAAGTAAGCTAATGCTAAACCGACAATGGTGTAGATCGCCCATGCATGAAAACCCCAATGGAAAAAGGTAACACGCATGGCTTGTTGTGCTGCTGATATCGTCTCACCTTCACCGACGGGTGGTGAGACATAATGCATCACAGGTTCAGCAACACCAAAGAACATTAAGCCAATGCCCATTCCCGCAGTAAACAGCATAGCGAACCATGAACCATTGCTATAGGTCGGCTGGCTATGATCGGGACCGAGTTTAATTTTGCCCATGTCTGAAAACGCAATATAAATCAGTAAAATCAGAAAAATAGCGACAGATAAAACATAGAACCAGCTAAAAGAATCGGTAATCCATTGATTCAATTGTTTGGTGAGAAGATCAAAAGCGTTGGGTGCTAAAACCACTAAGGTGAGAAATAACGCAATAATAATGACTGTACTTAAAAAGACATTTGGATTCACATTGGAATACCAAGATGTATTTTTGGAAGGCATAAATCCCCCATTTCATTTTTAATTTAGGTGATTGACCACAATGGTCTTAAAAGCATTCACACGAGGTGAATAAAGAACAGGTTCTGAAGACAAACATTCGAACCGAGGGCACATCATAATTTATGATTAAAAATAAAGCAGTTAACTTAATGTAACTTTGGCTATACATAAATATGCAGGCTAATATATGGGTTATGTTCGAGGCAACTTTCTTATAGTGTGGCTTAAATCAGTTCTATATTTAGATTGTTTTACCTAAGCTCAAACAAGTGACCTACTCCATCAACACAATAGAGCAGGTCAATATTTTTCTAAAAAATTTTAGCCCTCAATGCCCTGTCCATACTCAGCCATGAGCGCTAAAAATGCGTGTTCATCCAACACAGGCACACCGAGCTTTTCAGCTTTATCCAGTTTTGAACCTGCTTTTTCACCTGCAACGACACATTTGGTTTTACTGGACACACTACCGCTCACACGCGCACCTAAAGCTTGTAGCATCTGAGTCGCTTCATCACGCCCCATAGAACTTAAAGTTCCAGTCACCACCCAACTTTCACCATTCAACGGCTGACGTGTAGGCGCAACAGGTGCATCCCAATGAATCCCGGCTTCGATTAAACGATTCACCACTTCAACATTATGCTCAGCTTGGAAAAAATCTAAAATCCACTCAGCTGTAATATCACCAACATCAGGCGTCTTCTTCAACGCGTCAAGATCCGCTGCTTTCAGCGCATCCAAAGTTTGGAAGGTATTTGCAAGCATGCGTGCCGTTGTTTCGCCCACACCACGAATCCCCAATGCAAAAATAAAACTCGCAAATGTGGTTTTCTTACTGTTTTCAATCGAATCAATTAAATTTTGAACTGATTTTTCACCCATTTTTTCAATGGTCAATAACTTTTCACGATGTGTGTGTAAGTGGTAAATATCAGCAACATCTTTGAGTAAATCTAAATGCAATAAAGACTCCGCCCAACGATCTCCCAAACCTTCAATATCCATGGCTTTACGCGAAACAAAGTGTCGAATTGCCTCAATACGCTGTGCCGCACAATATAAACCACCTGAACAGCGTGCAAGCGCTTCACCCTCAGGCATCACCACTGGAGAATCACATACAGGACAGTTCGATGGTAAATGCACTTCTATAGCATCGACAGGGCGGAACTCAGGCCAAACCTTTTCAACCTTTGGAATCACATCACCACTACGATAAACACTTACCGTATCGCCTATACGTACATCGAGACGATGAATTTCTCCGATATTGTGCAGTGTCACATTTGAAACCGTTACACCACCCACGGCAACTGGGTTTAAACGTGCCACAGGAGTCAAAGTCCCTGTTCGCCCTACTTGCCAATCAATGTTATCCACGGTGGTCAAAGCAGCGACCGCAGGAAATTTATAAGCCGTCGCCCAACGTGGCTCACGACTCAAGAAACCAAGCTGTTTTTGTTGTTTAAGATCATCAACTTTGATGACCATACCATCAATTTCAACACTCAGGTTTGGACGTTCTGCATTGATTTTTTCATAAGCAGTTTGTACATCTTGAATAGAATCACAGACAAAATGCTGTTCACCAATCGCAAAGCCAAACTGCGTTAACCATTCTAAGCTTGCCGACATCGTCGTTTGCCCATGATGTGGTTCGCACTGTGCAATCCCATAGGCATAAAATGCCAATGGGCGTGATGCCGCTATACTTGGGTCGAGTTGACGTAAGCTTCCTGCTGCAGCATTCCTTGGATTGGCAAAAGTTTTTTCACCCTTCGCTTCATTTTCAGCATTTAATTTTTCAAAGCCTGCTTTCGGCATGAGTACTTCACCACGAACTTCCAATAATGCTGGAACAGGTGCTTTATCCGAATTCAGTACTTTCGGTAAGTTACGAATGGTTTTGACATTTTCAGTAATCACTTCGCCTGATTCACCATCCCCACGTGTCACTGCACGAGTCAATACTCCATTTTCATACCACAATGAAATCGCTAGACCATCAAATTTTAGCTCAACATCATATTGAATTTTTTGATTGGGTAAGCGCTCTTCTATACGACGTGCAAATGCATAAAGTTCTTCTTGGTTAAATACATTGCCAAGTGACAGCATAGGTACGGCATGCGTGATATTTTCAAACTTAGACAACGCCTTTCCACCCACTTTATTGGTCGGCGTATCGGATTGAATCAGGTTTGGATATTGTTGTTCTAAAGCTTTAAGTTGATGAAATAATTGGTCATATTCACTGTCTTCAATCGTTGGCTGATCCATTACATAATAGGCATGATTATGTTGTGCAAGCAGTTGAATGAGCTGACGCATTTGCGCCAATACAGCAGTTTGATCCATGAAATTTCACCATATAAAAAGGCGGAAAATTCCGCCTAAATTCGTCTGAGCTGATTATAACCATTTTATTGAAATCGTTTGAACTCAATTCAGTCATTGAGCTATGGCAATGCTGAGTTTACATCACTCAGCATTGCCGATTTTTTTCAAATCCGATTTAAATACTCAATCAAACGTCTTGTCCAGAACGATAGTCGATGGCTTTATGACGCCAATGCTCTTTGAGCTGTGGCGTAAATTCAAGATTATTTTCATCATAAACCGTACCGTCCGTTTCACGCGCAATTAAGCCTGCAATACTGACCATACTGTCGTAACCCTTTTGAACATTTTGATGTGGTAAAGCCAAGAAGAAAGCTAAACCTTTGACTTGTTCAACAGACAAGGCTTCAAGATCAAAGCCCGCAGGACCTTCTTCAGTGATACGCAGTACAGAGAACATCAAAGGACTCACCTTCTCAGGATCTTCATATCGGTGGAAACAATTCATTTCACCAAAACGTAGACCATATTTCAGCAAAACTTTCAGTGTTTTATCACCAGACAAGGCTTTACGTGGATTTGGATATACATTCAAACTGATAATGTGCTCAGCTCTTGCCAACTCACTTTCATCATCAAAGCGTTGTTGTTCATGCAAGTGCACATCTAAAATACTGCTTTCATCTTCATAATCCTTAATTTCAGCAGTTTGAATATTTGGATTTAAAGAAAATTCAGGCTCTTTTAGAATTTTAGTCGTATCAGCTTCACTTGGTTCAGGTGGATGTTGAGCTTCGGCACTCAGCTCTACTTTTTGATCTGTCTTTGTTTGGACTGACGTTGTCTGAACTTGCGAAGCTTGATCCACTTGAGCTTTTTCAGAATTAACTTTCTGCTCGCTGCTAACTTCTGTATTCGTACGAGATGAATCGTGTGGAATCGCTATTTCAGCGCCTTGCTCAGCCGTTGGTTCCACCATTCGCTGATCATTCGCTTGCTTGTTATTCAAGAGTTCGTATTTTTCAGTGCTTTGAATACTCGGCTCAATGCGTGCTACTGTTTGGGCTTCAACAGTTTCAGTCTGTAGTTGATCTCGTACATGGCGAGGAATAATCGGGATGTTACTGTCTTCGTTAATATGCAATTCAGCTTCCAATGATGGTGGCGCTTCATTTGGTGAACGCAACATCATTCTCAAACCCACAACACAAATGATGATTGCAACCACAATTCCAATAATTGTACTGATTTCCATATTATGACTCCGCAACTAAACCGTATTCTTTCGCATCTTCCAAATTCACAGTGACGAGCTTCGATGTACCTGGTTCAGGCATCGTCACACCTAATAAATCTGTTGCCATCGTCATCGCAACTTTATTATGGGTAATGTAAATGAATTGCACCTGATCAGAAAGCTCTTTTACCAAATTACAGAATCTTCCTACATTTGCATCATCCAATGGTGCATCCACTTCATCAAGCACACAGAATGGTGCAGGGTTCAATCTAAAGATCGCAAAAACCAAAGCCAAAGCCGTTAACGCTTTTTCACCACCCGATAAAAGTGCCAACGAACTATTCCGTTTACCTGGTGGGCGTGCCATGAGTTTTACCCCTGACTGCCAATCACCTTCAAGACTTAAACTTGCTTCACCGCCATTAAAGACTTTTGGAAAGAGTTCTGCGAGTTCTTTATTGACCTGATCAAAAGTGGTCATAAACAGCTTTTTAGTTTCTTGATCAATGCTTTTCATTGCATCTTTCAACTGCTCAACGGTCTTTTCTAAATCTTCAATTTGATGACTTAACTCTTCAAATCTTTTAGAGACTTCTTCATATTCTTCTGATGCGGCTAAATTCACCGCACCAATTTTCTCGAAGCTGTGTTGAGATTTTTCCAATTTCATCTGATGTCCATTCAGATCAATATTTAGATTTTCAAGCACATCACTATTCAGTTCTTTCAATTGTTCAGAATAATGCTGTAAGTCAGATTTTGCGACTTGCCATGCCAGTCTTTTTTCTTCTAACTGCGTTCTAAATGTCTCGTCACTTTGTTGATGTTGATGACGCAACTCAGTCAAGTTTTGCTGTTTAGACTGAACATTATTCAGTTCAACTTGCCATTCAGCCCATGTTTTTTGCAATTTTTCAGTGATTTGAAGTTGTTCATGAAATTGACTTTGCAAGCTTGGCAATTCTAACTGAATCGGGTCGACAAACTTTTTCGCTTGTTCAATTTGACTCAAAATTTGTTGATATTGTGATTTTAAAAATGAAACATCTTTTTCCAACAATTCAATCTGCTGTTGATTTTGAACCGCTAAACGGCGAGATGCTTCCAGATCTTGTTGCTTCAGCTGAATCTGCTGTTGTAACTCTTCGACTTGATCGGTCAATGCTTCCAACTGGAATTGTTGCGTTTTATAGGCAGGAAGATTTTGTTCAAGCTTGAGATTAAGTGCATGCAAATCGATTTCAAGATCATCTTTTTGCATCGCATCTTCTTCAAGTTGTGCATCCAACTGAGCCAATTGCGATTGTAATTGTTGCTTTTGCACATCAAATGCCTGAACTGCGGTTTGCTGTTTGGCAATTAACACATCTAATTTTTGAGCTTCGATTTGCTGATTTTTTAAATTGCTTTGCAAAGCTTGTAGTTCAGTTTGTAATTCCGACGCTTGCGCAGTGAGTTGAGGTAGAGCCGTTTCAGCTTGGATCAGTTGTGGTTCAAGTTGAGCCAAAGCTTGATCAATTTCATCCAAACGTATGCGATGACTCAGCGCGCCTTGTGTGGATTGACTGGCTTCATCAAAGAATAAACCGATGACCCAATCTATACCAACATGATAGCCGTCCAGACTCAGAATTGACTGACCTACGTTCAGCTTTGATTGATGTGCTAAAGCTGACTGTAAATCCTTACAAATGGCCACCTGACTCCACAGACTATGAGCAGGAGAATCAATCCAATCGGCTAGACAACTCAAATCACCGAGTTGAATTTTTTCACCATGACTTAAATCGATCTGTTGAGCTTTGATCTGACGGGCAATATTTTCTTTAAATGCGCCATCTTGATCTAACACTTGTGCGGAGAGCCACTTTGCCAAAAATTTTTCAATCAAATTGGCATGCGGTTTAGCAGTATCCTTTAATTTCAATACTTGCATCAACTGCGTGACATTTTGATCACTTTGTTTTGAGACTTTGACCACCAACTGATTTAAGTTTTTTTGTTCAGATAACAACACGTGTATTTCAGACTTTAAAGCTGAAATTTGAGATTTTTGCGTTTGGATCTGAGCCTGAATGGCTTCGAGTTTGTTCTTTTGCTCAGCAATCATCTGTTCAGAGTGTTCAGTTTGAATCTGATATTTGGCTTTATCGAGGTTCAATTGCTCCAAGTCTTGATCTTGATACTGCTGTTGAATCTGAATGGACTGAGACTTCAAGGTTTCTTTTTGCTGTTCTATTCGCACGATATTTTTAGCCAATTGTTCACTCTGCGCCAACATCTGTGCTTGTTGTTGTTGCTGTTTTTCGACCTGCGCTTTGATTTGAGTAAAACTTTGCTGTGCTTGAGCATGTTGTGCTTTCAAATCGTTAAATTGTTGCTGGGACTGCTGTCCATCACTTTCACTGCATTGCAAATGTTCAGTCTGCATCTCTTGTTGGCTATATAAGCTCTCAAGCTGCAAATCAATTAACTGTATCCGCTCTTTGCTGTGTATTTTCTGCTGTTCAAGTTGTGCCAAAGTTTCAGTATTTTGTTGGAACAAACTTTGTTTCTGTTCCAAATTCATTTTCAACTCAGCCAGTTTTTTCTCAGCGTGTTGCCATTCATTTTGTAAGGGTGTCGATTGTTGAATCAGGCGTTGAAATAATTCACTGGTCGAAGCTAAATCATGCTCGACCGTGGTCAGCTCGGAACGCACCAATTTGAATTGCTCACCCAAGTCAGTCATTTGCGTACTGTATTCTTGTTGAATGCGCTGACTTTGTTGGCATTGAAAAGACAAAATTTCGATTTTTAAAGTACGAATTTCAGTTTCTAAAGCTTTGTATTGAATCGCTGTTTCAGCTTGGCGCTTTAAGGTTTTTAACTGCGATTTAAGTTCGGAAGCTATATCCTCCAAACGACTTAAATTTTGCGTGGTATGGTCTAAATGTTGCATCGTCTCACGACGGCGTGCTTGGTATCGAGAAACCCCAGCGGCTTCTTCGATGTACACTCGCATCTCATCAGGTTTAGCATCGACCAAACGGTTGATCATGCCCTGTTCAATAATCGCGTATGAACGAGGTCCTAAACCTGTCCCTAAAAATATATCGGTAATATCACGTCGTCGACATTTGGTGCCATTGAGGAAATATTCTGATTTTCCATCTCGGTTGACTTGGCGACGCACAGCAAGCTCAGTATAGGCATTATAAGCCCCCCCTAACTTGCCATAGGTATTTTCAAAGCGTAATTCGACACTTGCCATACCCACGGGTTTACGCTTTGCCGTGCCTGTGAAAATCACATCTTGCATGCTTCCACCGCGCAACTGGCGCGCGCTAGACTCCCCCATGACCCAACGGATCGCATCAATGACATTGGATTTACCACATCCATTTGGCCCCACAACCGCAGTACGATTGTTTTTAAATTGTAATGTGCTACTGTCGGCAAAAGATTTAAAGCCTGATAGTTTTAAGCTGCTTAAACGCATAGTGTCCTGATTATCTGCGCGATCTCCGCGCCCAAGCTAATTCGATTTGTTTCATCCGTGTTAATGACTCTAACACTAGGTTGCGCAAGTGTCGGCAAAAATCGTCCATAAATAAAGTGGCTTGTTGTGATTTTCGGATCAAAATTGCATCAATCACTAACTTAATCAGTTCTAAAGCATCTTGAAGTTCGCGTCTAGAGGTATTCAACGTTAAAAAATAACTACGGCGCAAAGAGGGTAACAATTCTTTAAAAAATTTCATGAGATAAGGATTGGCGACCATATCATCTTGCTGGGCTAAAAACTCAAACACCCCATCATAAAATTTCTCCGTATTACTGTGTTTAACCTGCTCCATCAAATGGATCAATAACTGTTGTATTGCTTCTGCTTCATGGGTACGCCAGGTCTCACTCATCCGTTGTACAATTTGTCCCAAGATCAATGCACACGTATCAAATAACGCCCGCACTTGTTGTGCAGACATCTCCGATACAATCGCACCACGCCGTGGGTAAATCTCAATCAAATGCGTTCTTTCCAACAAAAGTAGGGCTTCACGTACTGAACCACGACTGACATCAAGCTCTTTTGCGATACGGAGTTCTTGTATTCGCTCACCTTCGACCAATTCGCCACTAATAATTTGTTCACTAATATGTTTGGCAATTTGCTCTGAAAGGCTATCTTTCTCTTCCAATTGCATAAAATTCCTATTTATTTTTATATTTAGCTCAACTTAGCAGAGCTCACATTTCGTTTTTATATGAACAGGCTATGATTTGGCTATGTCTTTGTCTGACAATTTTAAGAATTTAAAGTCAATTGGATTGCCTTTTAGAGCATTTCAAAATACAGCTATGCTTATAAAAGCCCTTGATATATAAAATAAATTCCCACGGTACTGAGCAGTAAAGCAAAACATTTCTTCAGCATTGCAGCAGATAACGCATGTGCAACTTTTGCACCGAGTTTAGCCGTGATAAAACTCATTACACTAATCCCAATGAAAGCATAAATATGTACATAACCAATTGCATTTTCGATATTGCCCTGTGCTTTTGCACCAAAGAACATAAAACCGAGTGCACCTGCAACAGCAATGGGTAAGCCGCAAGCGGCGGATGTTGCGACGGCTTTTTGCATCACCACACCATTTTTATTCAAATAAGGTACGGTTAAGCTTCCTCCACCAATCCCAAAGATCGCTGATGCAATCCCGATTCCACCACCAGCAAGCGTTTGTGCAAGGGGTGATGGCAATTGCTTAGATTCATCAACCACTGCTTTTGATGTACTGAACATGCGATAAGCGACCCAAAGTGCAAATACACCAATCACCAATTGAAGATTGCCACCCGACATCATGCCTGCAATTGCAGCGCCAACAAATGACCCTAAAACCAGTCCAGGTGCTAAGTTTTTAAAGCCCCCCCACAATACGGCACCCTTTTTGTGATGCGCCATGACTGAGCTGATTGAAGTCACCATAATCGTGGCTAAAGAGGTACCCAATGCCATGTGCATAATCACATTCGGGTCATAGCCCATTTGGCTAAACACCACAAATAAAATCGGTACAATGATCAAGCCACCGCCCACCCCAAATAATCCTGCGGTGAATCCAGCAATTGCGCCAATGGCTAAATATATGATTAACTCCATCAATCTTTTACTCTTCTCAGATTCAACATGGATTTAGAGACTCGTCATCTTCGACAACTTCTCAGTAACGCTCAGCAACTTCCTGAGGTGCTTTTACTTAAACAAACCACCACATCGACCAATGACGAAGTACGTGCATTGGCGAAACAAGATGTACAGGGTATTTTAGTTTGTAGCGAACAGCAAACACAGGGACGAGGTCAACATCAAAGAAAGTGGGTATCGCCGATTGGTAATATTTATTTAAGTACACTCCTTGAAACACGTCTCCCCTTAGATGGACGTCTCGCACTCGAAATTGGTTTAAATATTCTTCAAATTCCTGCATTAAAAAAACTGAATAACTTACAAATTAAATGGCCGAATGACTTATTCAGCGACCAAGGCAAATGGGGTGGAATTTTGGTTGAACCGATCAATACGCATCAAGCCATTGTCGGTGTCGGCATTAACCTACTACCCGTCTCTCAAGAAGGGATAGATCAGCAAGCGACTTCATTATTTCAATTGGGTTTAGACCATCCCAATCGGATTCAGATCATTGCTGAACTGTATCTCGCTATTCAACAAGCAGGTCAATGGTTTGATCATGGTAGTTACAACCTCTCAGGTCGATTTAATCATTATGCTGCGTTTATGGATCAGCGCGTTGAGTTTGAACAGATCCATGAAACCATTTCTGGCACATTTAAAGGCATCTCTGATGATGGTCAAATTCATATCTTGACCGAGCAAGGACTGCAAGGTTTTTATCAGGGTCGCTTACGCGCAAAAAATTAAAATCAAAAGCATGCTTAAAGTATTTTGGAAAAGATCATGAAACAACTGTGGCTAGATATCGGAAATACACGACTTAAATATTGGATCACCGAGAACGATCATATCATTGAACATGCGGCTGAATTACATCTCCAATCCCCTGCCGACTTGATGCTGGGATTGATTCAGCATTTTAAAAATCAAAATCTGAGTAAGGTCGGCATTTCATCGGTGCAAGATAAAAAGAACAATGAAAGGATTATCAAAATCTTAAAAATGCTCGATATTCCTGTCAGTTTTGCCAAAGTACATGCTGAATATGCGGGCTTAAAATGTGGTTATGATGATATTGGACAGTTGGGAATCGATCGGTGGTTACAAGTCTTGGCTGTAGCAAATGCAGATCAAAATTTATGTGTCGTGAGCTGTGGTACGGCACTGACTATCGACTTAACTGAAGGGTTACAGCACTTGGGCGGATATATCTTACCCAACTTGCATCTACAGCGTAATTCACTGATTCAAAACACCAAAGGCATCAAGATTCCCGATATCGCGTTCAATGAACTCTGCCCAGGTCGCAATACCATTGATGCAGTACACCATGGTATTTTTTTAGGACTCCTCAGCACCATTCAAAATGTAATGAAGCAGTCCCCTCGACAACTTATATTAACTGGTGGCGATGCGCCACTTTTTGCTCGGTATTTACAAGAATATCAACCCATGATTGAACATGATCTTCTGCTCAAAGGGCTTCAGCTTTATCTATCCAAACAAGATTAATTCTTGGATCGAAAATTCTTTTCAATCAGAAATGAATGTTGATTTTTTGTGATTTTTAAACAGGATTCAACATTCAGCTTAGACAATTCACTTATACTGAAATCAAGTGCAACATCATAACGTTATAAAAAGCTATCGTTTGCACACTGACACTTCAAATCATCAATAATTTTAATGATTGATAACAACAGAACTTAACCGGATTACGACAATGAAATTAACGCATTTACTCTGCGGCACGATGCTTGGACTCACGGCAATTTTGACTGGTTGTACCAGCATGCAGTCTCAATCCAACCATATTCCTCAGAATATTCAACAACAACTCAATACTAAACAACCAATCATCTCATATTTTAGTAAAACTCCGAATGAGCAAGATTGCGGTTGCGCATCAACAGTTGATCAAACTTACTCACTTAAGCCCATTGAAGACGGTTATTACCGCACCTTACTGGGTCGTGATCAGGAAGGTCGTTTCTTAGTCCAAGATTTTTTCCAAAAAACACAAAAGCCTCAGTCTTCTCCAATTTGGATTCAAGACCCAATGGGACTTTTCAGCTTTGAAAACAAATACGTCAGTGGTCCAGTCACGCTTTATTTTGAAAATGGCAATGTCTCATTCCAAGGGACGTTGGAGCAAGGTGAAGAGATTGGGACATCACAAACCTACTATAAAAATGGCAAACTTGGTCTCGAAAGTGAAATCCTAGACGGCGAAACAGTGAAGCAGAAACTGTGGTACTCAACAGGGAATAAAGCAGCTGATTTTAGCATTTCAGATGATGCATCAATCCAAGTGACTGATAACAAAGTCTGGAACAAAGAAGGTCAATTGGTTGAAGATGAAGCTCAAAAAAGCGAAATCGTAGAATCTATTTATAATGAGTTAAATGCAGATCGCGAATAAAACGTTGTGATATCTGAATTCTTCACCCTTCGATTGAATACGTTAAAAAGCCACCTTTTAAGGTGGCTTTTTATTTTTCAGAAGTGCCTTCAAAATACAATTTAATTGAAGATTCTTTGACTCCATTAAGCAGTTAAGATGCTCTGAATCAGTTCCCATAATTGAGGAAATTCTCGATAATGGTCTGCTTTCAGAAAATGTCCCGCACCCTTAATTTCCATCATTTGCGCATTAATACGCTGACCTAAACAGATCGTTAAAGTTGCAGGTACATACACGTCATTATTTGAAAAAATCACATAGCGTTGTTGAATATTCAAACGAATAATGCTGTCATTTAAATGTATTTGATCAATAAATTGATTGAGCTCTGGCAAAGATTTGAGCTTCTCTTGAAAACCCGACACCCCAATAAAAGCTTTTATTTTCTGCTGTTGAAGTGCTGAAGACAAATAATCCAGGGCTGTGATACAAGCTAGACTATGTGCAATTACAATCGTATCTTGATCCAAAGCCTGAAGCTGATGACTTAAATCCTGCTTCCACTTTGTATAATCAGGATGCGTCGAATCAGTTAAGTTCAGCACATGACAATCAACCCGAATAGTTTCAAGTTGTTGCTTTAACCACGGAAACCAATGACTTTGAGGAGAAGCTTGAAAACCATGAATAATAAATACTTTTTTCATTATTTTTAGTTCTAATAAAGAATTTAATTTTTAAAACTAAATAATAGCGAATTCTCAAGCATGAAAAAAGGTGCTTAGCGCACCTTTTCTTTGTCACAATGGTCAGATTATTTCTTCGGCGTTTCGCCAAAAAGTGGACCCATGTTACTGCCACCACCGAACTTTTTCTGCATACCCGTCAATGATTTCATCATTTTTGCCATCCCCGATGGATTAGCAAACTTCTTCATCATTTTCGCCATTTGTGCATGTTGTTTAATTAGTTTATTCACTTCAACAACATCCATGCCACAACCCGCGGCAATACGTTTCTTACGGCTTGGATTCATCAAGTCTGGATTACGGCGTTCTTTAATGGTCATCGATTGAATAATCGCTTCCATTTTTTTCACTTGCTTTTCAGGGTTCGCCTGCGCAATCGCATCTTGAATACCTGAATTACTCATGCCAGGCAACTTGTCTAAGAAGCCCATCATACCGCCCATTTTGTTCATTTGCTCAAATTGCATCAGCATGTCTTCAAAGTTGAAGCTGCCGCCTTTTTGCAATTTCTTCGCCATTTTTTCGGCTTTTTCTTTGTCGACTTTACGTTCAAGCTCTTCGACTAAAGAAAGTACATCACCCATCCCCAAGATACGTTGTGCAACACGCTCAGGATGGAAAGGCTCGAGGGCATCAAGTTTTTCACCCATACCTAAGAATTTGATTGGCTTGCCTGTAATCGCACGAACAGAAAGTGCAGCACCACCGCGGGCATCACCATCAGTCTTGGTAAGGATCACACCTGTTAACGGCAAGGCATCATTAAAGGCTTTTGCAGTATTGGCCGCATCTTGACCGGTCATCGCATCGACAACGAACAACGTTTCAGTCGGCTTAATTGCTGCATGAAGCTCTTTGATTTCGTCCATCATATCGCCATCGATATGTAAACGACCTGCTGTATCGACAATCAAGACATCCGCAAATTGAATCTTGGCTTGTTCAATCGCACGATTGGCAATCACGATTGGATTTTCATTGGCATTTGATTCAAAGAATATCGCACCAACTTCAGCGGCAACCGTTTGTAGCTGTTTGATTGCTGCTGGACGGTAAACGTCGGCAGACACCATGGCTACTTTTTTCTTTTGACGTTCTTGTAAGAAGCGTGCAAGTTTAGCTGCAGTCGTCGTTTTACCCGCACCTTGTAAACCTGCAAGTAAAATCACCACTGGTGGTTTAGCCGCTAAATCAAGGGTTTCATTCGCATCACCCATCATCTTCGTTAATTCGTCATGGACGATTTTAACGAAAGCTTGACCAGGTGAAAGTTGGGTCATGACTTCTTGACCCAATGCCTCTTCCTTAACTTTCGCGATAAACTCACGAGTCACAGGTAAGGCAACATCCGCCTCAAGTAAGGCCATACGAACTTCACGTAACGTATCTTTAATATTGTCTTCGGTCAGTTGCCCTGAGCCAGTAACATTTCTTAAACTCTGCGTGAGTCGTTCTGTTAAGGTATCAAACATTGCAAAATCCGCTTAAAATGGTTGTTGCAAAAAAATCTTTCTTAAAATAGAAAATTTATGCATAAGATGCTATAGGATACTGTAGTTCGCATGGAATTTATATCGCATAACATGAATATTCTGCATCCAGAAAAAGGTTTGACATGATTAGCCTCCCTTTGGTTTACACAATTTTAGCATTAATTGCTTATACCACATCTTTTTGGTATTTGTTTTTACACTTAATGTCAAAGCGTGCTCCAAATCACTGGTTTATTGGCATCATTTCAGCTTTGGGTCTTATTCTGCATGCCACAGTGTTATATCACGATATGACCACGCCTATGGGCATAAATTATGACGTTTTTAGTCTAATGTCATTTACCTCTGCCCTCATGCTCTTACTCAGCTTGCTTTATAGTTCCTACCGCCCGGTTATCGCACTAAATCTCATTGGGATTCCTGTTGCAGCTCTTGGACTCATCTTAGGGTTTACCCTGAGTCAACCCAAAGAATTTACAATTGCACAAAATACCTTAGCCTTAGACATTCATGTGATTTTGTCCTTATCTGCCTATGCGGTCCTACTCATGGCAACCATTCACGCTGTATTGCTTTGGCTACAAAACCGTGAACTTAAGAATAAGCAAAAGAATCGTGTTTGGGTCAGTTTACTGCCTTCTTATCAAGCGATGGAAAGTTTACTGTTTGATATGCTGATCACGGGATTTGGTTTACTTTCTGTGGCATTACTCTTCGGTTTCTTCACCATTGATGATTTCTTTGCACAGCATTTAGCGCATAAGACCGCATTTAGTATTGTCTCTTGGATTGTATATGGTGCTCTACTTTTTGGACACTATCGCTTTGGATGGCGTGGTCAAAAAGCGATTCGTTTTACCATCGTTGGATTTGTACTATTGGCTGTCGGATTTATCGGATCTAAGTTTGTTTTAGAAATGATCTTAGGTCGCTAAATCTGCTGTTCAAATCCTGATTAACTCACAATGATAAAAGTAGACAACCGATCATAAAATGCGTATAACCCTGTTTTTTGATTCAACAGGCGGATTGCTTTGAAACTCATCCTTGCACCGATGGAAGGCTTAACTGATCCAATTATGCGTGATGTACTGACATCCGTGGGCAGTTTTGACTGGTGTGTGACTGAGTTTATTCGAGTAACCAACTCTGTTCTGCCTGATCATGTCTATCATTCATATTGCCCTGAACTATTAAATGGTGGCAAAACTGCTGCAGGTACGCCAGTACATGTACAGTTTCTTGGTAATGACCCTGAAATGCTTGCGGCCAATGCAATCAAAGCTGTGCAACTCGGTGCGCCTGCGATTGATATGAACTTTGGTTGTCCTGCGAAAACTGTCAATCGTCATCGTGGTGGTTCTGTACTCTTAGACGAACCTGAAGTCGTACATGAACTGGTTAAAGCGGTTCGTGATGCTGTACCTGCACATATCCCTGTTTCAGCAAAAATGCGCTTGGGCTATATGGATCGCAATTTCACTTTGGAAAATGCCCACGCGATTGAAGATGCAGGCGCTTCTTGGCTGACCGTCCATGCTCGGACCAAAGCTGAAGGATACACGCCTCCTGCTTTTTGGGATCAGTTGAAACCGATTCGTGAAGCTTTAAATATTAATGTGATCGCCAATGGTGAAATTTGGAACAACACCGATGCCAAGCAATGCCAAATTGAATCAGGATGTGAAGATTTAATGATTGGTCGGGCTGCGGTCACTACACCTGATGTTACTCAATGCATCCGCCGAAATACCGATGAGGCTTTGATCACTTGGGATGAATTGGTCGCACTGCAAGTGCGTTTTTTGAGTGGTCCTTATAAAAAAGAAGTGAATATGGTCGGACGTTATAAACAATGGATTGGGATGATGTCGAAGCACTACCCTGAAGCGAAAGAGCTTTGGGGTGAAGTGAAACGAATTAAGCAACTTGAAGATATCTTAAAATTATTAAAACCAATTTAAAATTAAATTTACCTACATAATGCCTTTTAAACTCAATGAGATTAAATCTTCTAGCCACACGTATTCACTCGCAATCAAATTCTCTTATAATACTAAACAATAATATTGTCACCTTTACAATTACTCAAAAAGTAGAGTTTCAGTCATAATCGAAAATTGAACAATAAATCTAGATAAAACTACAGCTTGGTAAAATCAATAACATCATTTGAATTTTGATTACACGCAACTAATTTACTACCACTTTTATAAAGAGAAATTTGCCAATCATCAATGCTGTCATAGCTTAAAGGAATACCTGAAGGCGTTTTTTCACCCCATTTTAAAGGATAGAAAATAATAAGCGAAAACCTTTCACCATTACATAAATTCACATAATTTTTATGGTTAGTTTCAACTATACGCCACCCCCCCTCTTCTAATTTTATATAAATGCCTTTAATATCATTTGTATTTAAGTCAACTTTATTAATATTAATTAAACCATACTGCTCTCCATAATTATGATTTGCACGAGCATTCGTGTCCTGATATTCATATGTATAACCATGAAAATAAGTATCCATAAAATTTTTAAATAGATCTGGAATAATTTCTGATTTCTCAGTTTCTCTATTCACACATCCTGAGAAACATATAACAAAAATTGAGAATATTAAAATAAGTTTCATGACTAATACTTGATAGGAGTTTTAATTAAAGGAATAGTGATCGAAGCTCCTGCATCTATATCAAGCTTCTCTGTACTATAACCTACTTCAATTGCTTTTGGGGTTTTCAAATTAAGAAAATCTTTATCAAGAGGAGACGTTACACCGAGCCTTATGTTTCGAATGGTAGCTGATATTGACCCAGCTCCTCCTGTTAAAAAATTATCGGTTTTTTCTGCAACATTCAAACCTTTATCATTATAGATAAATCCTAAACTACACTGACCACCTATAATCTGAGACATTTTTTTAATATCAGTATCTGTATTCTTTACTCCTTTATAAATTTTATCTTTAAGAATTTGTTTATAGATGTGAGTAGGATCGTATAGCTGCAATCTTATTTTAGGATACAATGATAAAAAATTCATTTGATCAAGATTATGCCTAAAATATATTCAGTGGATTTACGTGAAAAAGTCATGCAGTTTTATGAAGAAAACAATCACAAATCATATACATGTAAAACTTTTAAAATATCTAGGACTACTTTGGATGATTGGATTCTTCTTCAAAACACCACTGGAGAATTGAAACAGCCTAAAATCAATGCAGGCCGACCCACTAAAATCAAGGATATGGATGCTTTCAAACACTTTGTTGAAACGACTGAATTTTCTCAAGTGAAAGATCTTATTCCTTTATTTGAACAAAAATTTGGTTATCCAATCATTTACTCAACCCTATTAAAAGCCATTCATAGGCTTGGTTGGACACGTAAAAAAAGAGTTTCCTCTATAAACAATCCGATAAAATAACAAGGGCGGTATTTAAGTGGTTTCTTCCGCAATGGAAAGAAGAGTTTGGGGAGGATAAGATGATCTATATTGATGAATCTGGAATAAACACAACAGATACAGCGCAATATGGTTGGTCTAGACTAGGCAGTCGTTGCGCTGCTTTAAAATTAGGTGGTCATGGAAAAAGATTAAGTATCATCAGTGCCGTGAGGTCTAATTCAGCGTATCAGTTCCTTTACCCTTTGGTTTTTCAAGGTACATGCGATCGAGCGATGTTCACGGGATGGCTGAGATATCTACTTGAAAACTTGACTAAAAATAATCAGGATAAGACCAAAAGGCATCTGCTGATTCTAGATAATGCTTCGATTCATAAGAACGGGGAAATCAAAAAACTAGCCGCAGACTTTAACTGTAGAATCATGTACTTGCCTGCTTACAGTCCAGACTTAAATCCAATTGAAAAAGCATGGTGAGTGCTCAAATCCAAAGTTAAAAATATAGCTTTCCGTCTAGACAAAACAATAGAAGAAGCACTCGATTTAGGCTTGAAAGAAATGTAGCTTAAAATTTAAATCCAGCTATACTCCAACCAACACAGAAAAATACTCCGATCACATGAGCCTTGAAACACTAAAGGTTGAATAAATTTGAATGGTGCATTTGATCTGACGGCACTGATCATGCTGAGTCTGGTGCCATGTCCACCT
>NZ_JCAKMY010000028.1:0-45863 GCF_059515845.1 Acinetobacter sp. CY79 | reverse complement strand
CAGCGCAATAAAATAGAAACGTTATTCAGCCTATTGAAAGGTCAATACAATTTAGTGACGAGTAAAGCACGCAGTGTTCGTGGATTTCTCAGTGGAATTTACGCCTCGTTATGTGCATATCAATTAACCCATCGAAATAAGCCAACAATTCAAATTATTGATTCATCGGCTTAAGCAGGATTCGGGTTAGATACATTGAAATGATTATATCTACTCAAAGAAATAAAATAACAAGGAAATAGTCAATTATTTTAAATATTACTTTTTTGATTTACAAAGGAATCTTTAAATCTGTTTTTAAGCTGCCGTAAATGAACACAAAATTATTATTTTAAAGAAGTTCTGTTTTATCAAAGATGAATTGAGTTGGTCGTTGAAGTGATGAATAAAGTCAAATTTGATAAACCCTATTTTTGATTGAACATCGGTACTGAATTTATGCATTTTTTTTAGTTTAGAGTCAGTCAGTCTTGAAATCAGTTCAGTTCATTATTTTAATGCTGTGTATAATTATAGATATTGCATTTTTGAAGATGAGTCATGCTTCCTCTTTATGTCACAAGTGGTGAACCTGCGGGTATTGGGCCGGATATCTGTTTGAGTTTGGCTGAACGTGTGGACGAGCGTCCGATTGTTGTTTTAGCTGATCTAGAGATGCTGAACGCACGAGCCAAAGCGACGAATATGGACGTGGAATTGATTCCTTTTAACGGACAGCAACAATCTTCATTACAAGGTCAATTGTATGTGGAGCATGTGCCGTTAGCTCAAGATGTGGTTCTGGGGGAATTGAATCCTCAGAATTCAGCTTATGTACTGGAACAATTAAGACGATCAGCAGACTATGCAATATCAGGTCAAAGTGTAGGTGTGGCAACAGCACCTGTGCAAAAATCAGTAATCAATGATGCGGGTATTCATTTCAGCGGACATACTGAATATTACCAAGAATACGCGGGCGTGGATCGTGTGGTCATGATGCTTGCAACCAAAATGTTAAGAGTTGCATTAACCACGACACATTTAGCACTTCGTGATGTACCGGATGCTATTACTACAGAACGTTTACATCAAGTGATTGATATTTTAATTCGTGATTTAAAAACAAAATTTAAAATTGAACAGCCGAATATTTTAGTCTGTGGTTTAAACCCACATGCAGGAGAAGATGGCTATTTGGGTATGGAAGAAATTGAAGTGATCAATCCGGTACTGGAGAGTTACCGTGCTCAGGGTGTAAAGATGAGCTTGAGTTTACCTGCAGACACCTTATTTACTGCTGATAATTTAAAAGATGCAGATGCAGTTTTAGCGATGTATCACGATCAGGGTTTACCTGTGTTAAAATCGCAAGGATTCGGGGAAGCTATTAATATTACCTTAGGCTTACCCTTTATTCGAACATCTGTTGATCATGGTACAGCACTCTCCCTTGCAGGCACTGGACGCGCGAAAAGTTCAAGTTTGCACGTTGCTGTTGATTTAGCACTAGATTTAGCACGTCACTGATTCAGTATCATTTATTCACGTTGGAAATGTTTTATGTATCAAATTAATGCCTTAAACCCAAAAGAAGAAGGGCATCAGGCTCGAAAACGATTTGGTCAAAACTTTTTGCATGACCAACGTGTTATCGCAAAAATTGTGCGTTCGGTAAACCCACGTCCGGGCGATAATGTGTTGGAAATTGGTCCCGGTTTGGCTGCATTAACCTCACCGTTAATTGGTGAATGTGATGCCTTGACTGTGGTTGAACTCGATCGTGACTTAGCAGCAGGCTTACCAGGTCGTGTGCCACATCCTGAGCGATTAACCATTATTGAGGCGGATGCTTTACGCTTTGATTATTCAACTTTATTTGAAGATGGTCGCCCTCTACGTGTAGTCGGTAACTTACCCTACAATATTTCAACGCCATTGCTATTCCATCTCTTGGAATTTGGTGGTCAAGTGAAAGATATGCATTTCATGCTTCAAAAAGAAGTGGTTGATCGTATTACTGCAGAACCAAACACCAAAGAATATGGTCGTTTGTCTGTGATGATTCAATATTTTTGTAAGCCAACGTTCTTGTTTGAAGTACCGCCAGGTTCATTTAATCCACCACCAAAAGTAACTTCAGCGGTTTTCCGTTTAGAACCTTATGCGGATAAACCCATTGTTGCTAAGAATGAAAAAGCATTGGCTCGTTTAGTTTCACATGTATTTACGCAACGCCGTAAAACACTTCGTAACAGTTTAAAAGGCATGTTGGCAGAAGATGGATTTGAGAAAGCAGGTGTTGATCCAATGGCACGTCCGGAAACGTTGTCATTAGCACAATTTGTGGCTTTATCTGACAATATGGTAGGTTAATCATGCAATGCTCCAATATTCGTTATAACTATGTGATTGGTGATGTTCAAGGCTGTTTTGAAGCATTGAAAGCATTATTAAAAGAAATTAAATTTGACCCAGATCAAGATTTTATTTGGTTTGCAGGAGATTTGGTTGCACGTGGTGAAAACTCAATTGGAGCGTTACGTTTTATCAAAAAACTGGTTGACTCAGGTGTCGCGGCAACGGTATTAGGTAATCATGATTTAAATCTACTGGCTGTTGCTCGTGGTATTAAAGAGCCAAAAGATAAAGACAATACGCGTGATGTGATTGATGCCATTGATAGTGATGATTTAATCGATTGGTTGCGCAAACAACCGTTATGCCTATTTCCGAATGAGCACACGATTTTGACCCATTCAGGAATACCGTGTATTTGGACTGCTGAACAAACGGCCACTTTAGCGAAAGAAGTTGAAGCAATCATTTCAAATGACGATTTTGATTTAGTCGATGCTTTCTTAACAGACATGTACGGTAAAAAACCAAGTTTATGGTCAGATGATCTGGAAGGAAATGCTCGCTTAAGATGTATTACGAACTATCTGACACGAATGCGTTTGACTACTGCATCTGGCGAGTTGGAATTTAGCTTTAAAGATTCTTTAGATGATCCAATGCCACAAGGATTTAAACCTTGGTTTGAATTTGAATCAAAAGCGACACAAACGCATCAAGTAATATTCGGGCATTGGGCAGCATTACAAGGTAAATCGATTTCAGACAAAATCCAAAATGTGGATGGTGGTTGTGTCTGGGGGCATCAGCTATTGGCGTATCGTTTAGAAGATCAAAAAATGTTTGCTGTGGATAATCCAGTATCGGCTTACCAGTCATGATTGATTATTAAGTATCAACATGATTTTTTATAAATGATGGATTAAAAAAGCCACGGCATGTGGCTTTTTTGTTTATACATGCAATAATTATTGCGCACGAATCCAAGTTTGACTACGTCCAATTGCAGATACTCCCACATATCCACGCATTTGTAATCGTTTACCATTCGCACTCAACTTCGCACTCATAGAGTAAATTTTACCGCTTAATGGATCTAAGATTTTGCCACCTTTATACTGATTTCCTTTGTCAAACTTAAGTCCAGTCAGCACATCTAGACCTAAGATCGGTTTGTTGGTATAGGGCGCTGGACAATTTACACAGGTTTCTTTAGGTGTATAGCCTGGTATAGGCGTAATTTTAATGATTTTAGCGTTAAAAGTATTATTTTGATCTTTTCTGATCTCAAGTATAGCTTTAGAGGCCCCAGTTTTGTCATCGACACTGTGCCATAACCCAGAGATATCTTGAGCAAAAATTTGAGTGGAAAAGAGTATTCCTGTTACAGCGAATAATATTTTTTTTGTCATTTCAGTTCCATTGATTAGAGCATTGAAATTATTCAGAAATCGTAATTCACTAGAGTAAAAACTCAAGAATTTTCTTAAAATAATAGATAATTTGATGGTTTACAAGTCTCTAAATCATAAACCCCAATATTGAGGTCTATTTTGAGATGTACTTAACATTTTTTGTTTAATTGAGCCGAATCCACGTTTGGCTTGTTCCGAGACTGGAAACTCCTACACAGGCACAAAGCGTTAATCGTTTACCAGATTGATTTAATTTAGCTTTTATTGAATATAGCTTCCGCGACAAAGGGTCAATGATTTTGCCACCATCAAAGTGATTCGCTTGTTTAGATCCCACTCAGCCTTAAACTAGATCTAAACCCAAAATAGGTCTATTGGTAAAAGGTGCTGGGCAGCTTTTACAAACTTGGTGAAGAGTACAACCAGCGCGAGGTGTGAGTTAGATGACTTTACCCGTATAACTCGCGTTTGCTTCTTTACAGTTTTGAATGATGGTCTTGGGAGTGCCAGATCCATGTACCTGTAATATCATCAGCAATGACGATATTACTCAGTAATGTAAAAGGGATTGCTAAGAGAAATTTTCTGAATCCCATATAAATGACCCAAGAACCTGTGAATAAATTTGGCACAGCATCTTAAGTTGGAAAAATCAACTAATTAATCACCTGAACTATCTATTTAGTCACATGTTGTTCAAAAAACTAATAAAGAGTGGTAGCCATATCGCGGTGAAGACGGCATTTACCGCCATACCAAAAGCCGCGTATCGACCTGCCACACTCCCACGTTGCCATGCTTGTGCTGTACCAATCGCATGTGCTGCTAGACCCAATGCTAAGCCTGAAGCGCGTTCGTCATTAATATGTCTTAAGAGCAGAGGTGAAAAAGCTGAACCGATCACACCTGAAAGAATCACAATTAAAATCACGAGACTGATTGGTGCATGCAATAAAGTCGCGATATTGATTGCAATAGGGGTGGTGACGGCACGTGTGGCAAAAGCCATAATAGTTGAATCAGCCATATGGAATAAGTAAGCCAGTCCCATTGGTAAGGCAACGGCGCTGATACTGGCAAAGATTAAAATGCCCAGAATTCCTTTTAAAGGAAGGTCATCGTAACGCATTGCAGCAAGTGGAATGGCCAAGGCGACAGTCACGTATCCAAGTAAATGATTAAATAATGGATTGACATCTTTCATGTAGTTTTCGTATGGAATCCCTACAAGGAGTAAGAAACAAATGACGAAGAACATACCAAAAACAATGACAGGAATTTGTGGGATTTTTCTATTACACGGTTTAGCCAGCATATAGGCAACGAAGGTCAGTGCAAATGCGAACATAATACTGAGCATGATTTTCCCCTATAACCAACGTTTAGCCATTTTGGCGTAAATCCAAAGTGGAAGCAGAGTGCTCACACACAATACAACGAGTAATAACGGGATCTCTTTACCCATGTAAACCAGCATAATGAGAGAACCTGCACTGATGGGTAGAAAAGCAAAAGCACTTTCTTTCATCAATTTATTGTTTACATCGACCATCCGTGGTGGAATTTTTTTAAATTTACGCCATGTGAACAGAACAACCAATAAACTCAATAGTCCAATCAGATTACCCAGTTCAGGTTTGCCAAACTGAGTTGCAATCCACACGGCGGCTTCACGGAAGCCTACAATTAAAACTAAGGTGCCGATCCACGCTGGCCAATCTATTTCTTTCATCCATTGCATCATTATTAATCTACTGGTTTGTTCATTTTTTATGTTTAACTATTCACGTTTTAACTCATTTAACCTTTAATTTCAAACTCTTCTAAAACTCTTTTAAATTGTTGCGCTTTTTCACCTAAAATTTCATCGATTGGTAAATGTGCTTGTTTAATCAGTTGTTCGAGTTTATGAGGCGCCATGCAAACCTTTAAAATCAAGTTGCCTTCTTCGTCATGACTTTCAGATTGAATCACATTCAATGCATAGAGTTGAGTTCTGAGCTTGCCATAAGCGGGTTTAAGCAATATTTCAAAAGTCTGTAATTGTCCCATAAGACATTCTTGTACAGCTTGTTTGAGTAGATCTAAGCCTTGACTTGCATGTGCAGAAACATACACACGATCAGGTAAATGTGGCTCCGCATAAATAATCTTGGCATCTTCGCCTGTTTGATCAATTTTGTTATAAACACGTAGAATTGGAACTTGAGTGCCGATTTCCTTGAGTACTTTTTCTACCGCTTCAATCTGCTCTAATTTTTCAGGGCTACTTGAATCAATCACGTGTAAGAGTAGGGTAGCTTCTAAGGTCTCTTCGAGCGTTGCTTTAAACGACTCAACTAGCGCATGTGCCAAGTTACGTACGAAGCCCACGGTATCTGCAAGAACCAATGTTCCAATGCCATCCCAGTTTAAACGACGTAAGGTCGGATCGAGTGTGGCAAAAAGTTGATCAGCAGCATATACATCACTTTCAGCCAAAATATTGAACAGTGTCGATTTACCCGCATTGGTATAGCCCACCAATGAAACCGTAGGAATCGATGCTTTTTGGCGAGCAGCACGTCCTTGAATCCGGGTTTGACGGACTTTTTCAAGTTTCTCTTTTAATTGGCTAATACGAAGTCTAAGCAAACGACGATCAGTTTCAAGTTGAGTTTCACCAGGGCCACGGAGACCGATACCGCCTTTTTGACCATCCAGTCCCATACGGCCACCCACCAATCGGGATGCTAAATGATCGAGTTGGGCAAGTTCCACTTGAAGCTTACCTTCATGCGTACGTGCACGTTGCGCGAAGATATCTAAGATCAAACGAGTACGATCAATCACACGGCATTGAATGACTCGTTCAAGATTTCGTTCCTGTGAAGGCGTGAGAGAATGATCGAAAATGACAATATCTACTTCTAGTTCTTTTACACGTTCAGCAATTTCTTCTGCCTTACCTGAACCAATAAAATATTTAGAGTCCGGTTTAATTCTTTGAGCTTGAATGTGGTCAAGAATATCTGCACCAGCTGATTTTGCCAGTAAACGAAATTCTTCTTGATCAAGATCTTCAAGGATCTGAACTGCGACACTAATGAGGACAACACGTTCGTTACCTTGACGTTGCTCAAAATCTTCCACTAAGTCCCTACTCCATACTTAAAATTCTATTTTAGAGTAAAAATCATGAAGAATGGGAAATAGATGGTTTTAGAGCGCTATTCCATGAAATATGGCAATAAACAATAACATCACTGCAAATAAACCACCCACCATTGCTGTAATCGCCAATAGAGCATGGTGGATCGGCATTAACCACTGTTCTGAACTCGGTTGCGGATGCTTCATAAATTTTAATCAATCTAAATAAACGATAAATTTATGATATTAAATTTAATACATAGATTGAAATTGAATTTTTTGATCTTTGTATCTGGTTTTTATAATCAATGCATGTCCAGTTTAAAAGGTATAGAATATTTGAAAATAAACGATCAGAAGCTTCCGCTGATTTAATATGCGACAAATTGATGACTGAAATAATGCCTAAGAAGTTAAATATATTTTCTAAAACAATGCTGTATTCTCGAAAAATTACTGCAGGTTCTGCAGCAATGATTGAAGGGTTTTATTTGATTTTTAGGCATCAAATGTATAAAGAGCCTAATAATCCCCAAAACACACGTTATGTTCAACATTTTTGTCGCCGTTTGATCAATGTATTCAATATCCAAGTACAAGTGCATGGTGAGATTCCACGACAGCCTGCATTATGGGTGAGTAATCATATTTCGTGGTTGGATATTCCTGTTTTGGGTTCAGGGGCACGGGTTTTCTTTTTAGCCAAGGCTGAAATTGAAAATTGGCCGATCTTTGGCAAATTGGCGAAAGGTGGCGGAACTTTATTTATTCAGCGTGGATCTGGGGATTCAATTCGAATTAAAGAGCAGATCACAGAATTTTTAAAACAAGATATTCCGGTATTGTTTTTCCCAGAAGCGACCACGACCGATGGAACTAAAGTAAAAAAGGTGCATGGTCGTTTGTTGGGGGCTGCGATTGATGCTCAGCGCCCCATCCAAATTTGCTTAATTTGTTATGTGAATAAACAAGGTGAATTGGATAAGGTTGCACCCTATATCGGTCATATTAGTTTTACTGAACATGTCACACGTGTTTTAAAAATGCCCAAAGTCATTGCACATTTAAAAACACTTCCTCAAATTGATGTGGCTGGTCATACCGTGCAAAGTTTGACCCAAGAAGTGCAAGAGCGAATGCAGCAAGGCTTGGAACAACTTCAGCAAGAAGTCTTGCTACAAAATCCGAAAGCGTCTTAAAAGCAGCAAACATTTATACCAATGCTAGGGGATTAAAAGCGTTGAGAACAGGCTTGAATGTTTTTGCTACAAAGCTAGTAAAGATGAAGTCGGTTATCGAAGCGATTACGATCACACTAAATTGCACTTGATCATCTTGTGAATAAGTTGGGAAGCTCTTTTTCTTCATTAACTCAATTGATGAGGATCAAGAGACAGTGGTTACATAAAACCTTCTATAGGCAACCATGAAATCATTTTAACGCCTGCTCGTTGCCACCATTTCATTTTAGGTTCTTTTGTTAAGGTTTGAGTTCCTTCAGGTGTTTGCTGTAACCAATTGATCTTTTGATTGGGATCTAAAACCAGTTTATAAGCATACTTCTGTAAGTTACTATCCATTGTACGATGAACTGCATCTGCTAAATTTTTACTATTTAAAATCACACCAATTTCAGTATTTAAATTAGCTGAACGTGGATCGAAATTAAAAGAGCCAATAAAAACTTGTTTATCATCAAGCGCCATTAATTTGGCATGTAAGCTGGAACGACTTAATCCCTTTAAACTTACTTTAAGCTGTTTCGATATTTCCTTATTATTTTTATTTTGGAACTCTTCAGGCATAGCGGGCAAAAACTCGTAAAGTTCTACCCCATTTTTCAACAGATCTTCACGATATTTACCATAAAAAGCATGTACCAAGAAAACGTCATTGGCTTTATAGGAATTGGTGAGTACTCGAACCTGAACACCACTTTGTGCAAGTTTACTTAGTCGCTCTTCGCCTTTTTTCTCAGGAACGAAATAAGCTGAAATAATATCTACACTCTCTTCAGGCTTTTCAAGGCGTTCAACAAGTTGAAAATTAAGATGTTGTTCTTTTTTTGCCTTAGCTTTGATCTTATCAGGTGAGTCTTTAATGACTTGAGCTTTTACCCAATCCAGTTTAATCCCTGAATTTAACCATTGATCAAAATCATGGGTTCGATTGCTGAGATCAAGATAATTTTGAATCGATTTCTCTTCATAATGTGTCTTGAGCTGTTGTTTAAGTCCTTCATAACGTAATGTGTATTGCTGATGATTCACAATATTACGTACAGGATAAGCATAATTGTGGTTCCAGTACTCATCGAAAGAATGAGTGATTTCCTCGACAGCTTGACCGACCAACATCACATCTACATCTGAGAACTGATAATTATCACTAACGTTATAATATTGATTACTCATATTACGACCGCCAATTAAGGTAATTTGATTATCGGCGGTAAACGTTTTATTGTGCATTCTACGGTTAATGCGTTTTAAGTCGATGATCATTTCGACTGGACGTAAACGTCTTAAACGATAGGGATTAAAGAGTTTTACATCAATATTTTGATGTTGATCCAGCGCAAGATAGATGGCTTCCATGGCTTTGGCATTGTTATCATCCATCAGTAAACGAACTTTTACTCCACGATCCGCGGCTTGGATAATTTTGTAAAGTGCAAGGGAACCAATCGTGTCGTTATCCCAAATATAATATTGTAAATCTAAGGTTTTCTCGGCTTTATCAATCAATTGCAGCCTTGAAGCAATGGCTTCTAAGGGTTCATATAAGATGTGATAGCCTGTTAAATCTGGATTTTGAGCTTTGAGTGGAGTGATGATTTTAGACAGTGCTGTGTCATCTGTATTGGTATCAAAAGCGTATTGTGCAGGAACAATTTGTTGTTTGGGAAGCGTCGTACATGCGGGTAAGCCGACCACTAAGCAAGAACTTAGAATCAAAATCGAGCGATAGTGAGGCTTAGATTTTGGTATGAATTGAATCTGATTCTTGTTTATGGTTTGCATAATGTATTCGGTGAACTCGCTAGGCTAGAGTATAATTCTCTCAAATCAGAAGATAAATGCGCCGAACATGCTCGTCGTCGCGCTAAGAGATAATATATGTGGACAACAAATACCATTTTAATGGGTTTTTATATCATTTTTGCTATCTTGGCTGTGTGGGGAGTCGCGCAAGCTTGGATTAGTCAATCACGTACAGAAACGATTCACCCATTTAAAGCCTTTGTGCATTTGTTGGCATTTTACCTTTCTTATTTATTATTTCCATTGTTCTTTTTTAGTATTTTTGCAGGATGGATGGAAATTTTCTCTTTGCATCAAAGCATTTTTTCATTTTTACTTTCTACTCTATTGATCTATGCACGTTTTATCGAACCGCATATGGTGAAAATCAATCATGTGCAGTACCAGCTCTCAAATCCTGATATAGAAAATAATTTAACCTCTCCTCAACATGTAAAAAAACCAGTCAAAGTAGCGCTCATTGCGGATTTACATATTGGTCTTTTTTCTGGACATGAGCGTCAGTTAAAAATTATCGTTGAGAAAATTAATCAGCAAAAACCCGATTTTGTCGTGGTGGCGGGGGATTGGACCTACGAACCTGAAAACAAATTGGCAGATGAATTAACTATTTTGAAAGGAATTCAAGCACCGGTTTATTCTGTGAATGGCAACCATGATGAACAATATCCTGGACCACCGATTCAAGCATTACTCAAGCATGCACTTGAAGTGAATGATGTGATGGATATTGAAGGAAAAATCGTTGAATTTGATGATTTTCGTTTAATTGGCGTTGGTGATCTTTGGGCTGGTAAGGCTGATATGCGTTATATGCCAGATTTACCACAGGATAAACCATGGCTGATTCTTTCTCATAATCCAGATACTGTGGATATGGTGCCTAAACTGCCGACTCGACCATTGATGCTCTCTGGTCATACTCACGGTGGACAGGTTGAATTGCCTTGGCTGACCAATTACGTGATGCGTAAAGTCTCTATCTTAGGACATAAGCGCGGTTTGTATCAGCATGAAAATGCCGATGTCTTTGTATCGGTTGGAACAGGAATGGTCGGTGTTCCATTTCGTTTTCGGGTACCACCCATGATTGATATTATTGAGATTCATTAATTCAAGTTTGGCTTGCTAACGCATTTCCATCCATTCTGAATGATTATAAGGCTCTACAGATCATGTATTAGCCTTGAAGAACATAAGATGCTATTGCAACACCCAGCAATACTACAATCAGCAGAATCATGAGTTTGGGAATACCACTTTTTTGCCTTAGATCTTCAACACCTTTGGAGGCTTGATGAGGTGGTGCATGAGAAAACATTTTCAACCGAGCGTAAGCTTGAGGTGATGTAGTGTTTGCATCAGATTTTGAGCATTCATTACTATCAGATTGCATAGCATTTAAAAAATCATGTTTGCTCGAATATTGTGTACCACGTCCAAATTTATGCATAGCCTGCTGCCATAAAGGATGAAACTCATCAATTTCAACTTCCATACCATTGTCATATTTTATAAAAACTTGCCGAGTTGAGTAATGACTGATAATGGAAGACATAGATGTGCTATCAGCATTATTTTCAACTTCACTTTCTTGATCGGCGTTGAGTTTATTTCTGTTATGAGAGATATTCATCAAATTCGGATCAGCATTTGGATTTTCAATCAAATGGTCAACCAGCTCTTTTGCTTCTCTTAAACTATAATCTGTATTTTCTACTAAAAAATTTACAGCCTCGACACTCCTGTTGTCTTCAATCAGATTTAAGACTTTATCAATTTCTTCTATGGATATCTGAGACATAATTTATTTCACAGTACATATGTTTTAATTATATCTTAATAATATAATGCACTTTTAATATAAGTTTTATGTAATTCATGTATTAAATCTAGACATTAAAAAGCCGGCATTTGAGCCGGCTTTTGTTTAAATCTAAAAGATTAGATTTGGCTATTTACATCATCATTTTTCGTTTCGCGAATCATTAAGAAAGCAATTAAAGAAAGAATTGATGCTGCAGTTAAGTAATAACCTACTGCAGATAAGCCATATTCCGTTGCGAGTTTAGTTGCAATCAATGGCGCAAAAGACGCACCAAAAATACCAGCCATGTTAAAGGTCAATGCTGAACCTGTATAACGTACTGATGTCGGGAAAATTTCTGACAGTACGGTACCAATTGGACCATAAGTTAAGCCCATGATCGCTAAACCGATACAGAGGAACAAGAACACAATGAGTGTGCTACCCGATTCCAGCATATCTGCAAAGAAAATACCGAAAATTGCAGAAACGACACATACACCAATAGACGTTGCACGACGACCAAATTTCTCAGCGAGTACCGCAGAAAGTGGAATGAAGGCTGCAAAACAAAGCGTTGCTACAAGCTGTAATTGAAGGAATTCTTCACGGCTATAGCCCAGTTGTTTTGTACCCCATTGCAATGCAAATACGGTCGTTAAATAAAATACAACGAATGTACAAATTGCCGCGATTGTACCCAATACCAACATGCGAGAATGCTTTTTAAATACTTCAACAAAAGGAACATTTACTTCTTTTTGTTTATCTAAAACATTTTGGAATGCAGGTGTTTCATGCAACTTCAAACGAATCCATAAACCTACGATGACCAATAATGCACTTGAGATAAACGGAATACGCCAGCCCCACTGCATGAATGCTTCTTCAGTCATAAATGCGCCAAGCGTTAAGAATGAACCTGTCGCCAAGATGAAGCCAATCGGTGCACCCAACTGCGGGAACATGCCGTACCAAGCGCGTTTACCTTCAGGGGCATTTTCAGTTGCTAAAAGTACTGCACCTGACCATTCACCACCTAAACCTAAGCCTTGACCCAAACGACAAAGTGCAAGGAGTAATGGAGCAACGATACCAATTTGTGCATACGTTGGGAGTAAACCAATGGCTACGGTCGATAAACCCATTGTTAATAAAGCCGCTACGAGTGTTGCTTTACGACCAATACGGTCACCGAGATGTCCAAATAGTGCTGCGCCAATTGGGCGTGCAATGAACGCAATCGCAAAAGTGGCTAAAGATTGAATTGTTGCAGTCATTGGGTCTGTACTTGCAGGGAAAAACAAGTAAGGGAAAATAATGACTGCTGCTGTCGCATAGATGTAAAAATCGAAGAATTCGATTGTTGTACCCACAAGACTTGCAGTTAAAACGCGTGTTTTAGAGTTTGCGGGTTGAGTTTGTTCTGCCGCTGAATTTGATGACGCCATGAGAAACCTTACACTTCATAAAAATAAAAGAACTTAGTTTTAAAAGCGTAATCTTTTTAAAAAAGGCGTAATTTTTTAAAAAAATACGAAATACCGAATTTTTCCACTGATTTAGGGTTGCTAAAGATGTGGTCAATGACGGTTATAGCACGTAAAGATAAATTGCGAGGAAATGTGATCCTGCACCGATCAATACAAAAATATGCCAGATAGCGTGGGTATATCTTACATTTTTTAACACATAAAACAATGCGCCGATCGTGTAAGCAAGTCCACCTGCAATGAGAAGGATTAAACTTTGATCACTTAAAAAGCGTTGCATATCATCAATTACCAATAAAGCCAGCCATCCCATCACCAAATAGGCCGCCAGAGAAATTTTTTGGAAACGATGAATAAAAACCAGTTTGAATAGTGTACCAATCAATGCAATCACCCACAGTGCAATCAGTAAATACTTGGCTTTGTCTGTTGGTAAAGCAATAGCGAGAAAGGGGGTATACGTTCCAGCAATCAAATAATAAATAGCCGTATGGTCTAATTTCTTATACCAATAGCGTTTTGTTTCATCAGTTGAAAAATGATAAAACGCTGAACTCGAGAACAATAAAATTAAACTGAAAGCATAAACGCATAAACCAATAAATTGACCTGTGGGTAAATAACTGCCTTTCATCAACATAAAAATACTGGCGATGAAAGCGAGTACAGCACCAACCGCATGACTAAATGCATTGATTTTTTCTTCTACAGGATCGTAACTTTGAGTTTTTGGAATTTTGGCTTGGGCCATGATGATATGTATTCGTTAAAAGGTACATTTCTATCATAATCAAGTTTTACCTTTAAAGTAAGACGCTTTAAAATAGAGGACTAGATCGATTTGAGTTTTAACTATGTCCCATGTGGCTTTCTCCTTTATTCAGGAACAAGAGTTTTTAGATGCAACGTTGCAAGCCATTGATACGCATAAAATTGATCGTGCAATTTTAAGTCAATATAAAGGTGAATTGGTTGATTTAGAGAAGATTACGCTACGTCTGATTCAGCTTCAGAATGAGACGGTATTAAATGCAGTGTATCGATATAAGACGCAAGATATCACCAAGAACTATACAATCAGTGAGGCTGAAACAGTCATTTCAGCGTTGATTCAACAATGTAAACAAGCAAATCTGTTTACGGATGCTGAAGAAATTCAACTGAAGAAAAATAAGAAAAAAGCAATGTTGACGCAAGGCCAAACTCAAACAACAAAGAAAGTTGATAGCGCTCAAGGTCATGACCGAGCAAAACATCGATTTGTTGATCAGAATAGTTTGTTCTTACAACATCTTGGAATCACTGATGCGAAGGCACAAATCATTCCAAGTATGGCGCGTAAGTGGAAACAAATTAATAAATTTGTTGAAATATTTTCAGGTGCTTTAGAGCAAATTAATCATCAGGATCGCTCTTTGAATATAGTTGATTTTGGATCCGGCAAAGGGTATCTCACCTGTGCCTTATATGATTATATCAATCAGCATTTTCAAACGCCTAAAGTGACAGGGGTTGAGTTGAACCCGAAAATGGTCGAGTTTTGTCAAAACATTGCACAGGCTGCAAACTTTAGCCAATTGGATTTTTTCCAAGGCGATGTACGTACCTATGAACCAGAACATTTGGATGTGATGATTGCACTACATGCCTGTGATGTGGCGACGGATTTTGCAATTCATACGGGGATTCGATTGGGTGCTCAAGTGATTATGTGCGCGCCGTGTTGTCACAAAGAGTTGCGACCACAGTTACAAAGTCCAAAAGTCATTCAGCCGATGTTACAGTTTGGCATACATGCAGGACAGCAAGCTGAAATGCTAACAGATACCATTCGCGCATTACTGTTGAAAGCCTATGGTTATGAAACCAAAGTGTTTGAATTTGTCGCTTTAGAACATACCAGTAAAAATAAAATGATTTTGGCGACCAAACGTAAAGATTTTTTTGAGCCTGATGCTGAAGTGATCGCTCAAATTCAAGATCTGAAGAAGATGTATGGGATCCAAAAACATTCGCTGGAATTACTGCTGAATAATCAATGGGATCAAAAAAATATTGGTGAGAAGTGTTAATCATCTTTAAGAGTAGTTCCTACTGCTTTTTTAATATGTTTGTCTAATCAGAAAACATTAATTAAGCAATAGGAAAATTAGGGAATAGCAATGAGTGAATACATCATCAAAAGTGGCTCTTGGGCTGAATTAAAACGCGATGCAGCACAGATTCGCCGTAAAGTTTTTATCCAAGAACAATCTATTCCTGAACAAGATGAATGGGATGATCAAGATGCTGTTTCACTTCATTTTGTTGTTTATGACCTCAATCATGAGCAGAGCCAACCCGTTGCTACAGCACGATTATTAGAAAATAACAGTATTGGGCGTGTTGCAGTTCTAAAGGCATATCGGGGTAGAGGCATAGGTCAATTGATCATGCAACAGATCATTGAATATGCTCAAACTGAAAAGCGTCAATGTTTGAAACTGTCCTCTCAAGTTCATGCCATTCCTTTTTATGAAACGCTGGGCTTTAGAATCAAAGGCGAGGAGTATTTAGATTGTGGAATTCCACATATTGATATGTATTTAGAAGGACATAGCTGAAACTAAATTTTATTAGAGTCTAAGTATAAAAAAAGAGCTTATCAATAAGCTCTTTTTTATTAACTGAAATTTATTAATGACTATGTTCTTTGCTTTCCGCTGGAGCTTGATCATTGTCAGACATTGCAGCATGTTCTTCGGCAGTCATTTTGTGATCCGCTGCAGTGGCATGTGCATGTTGAGATGCTTGCTCATGTTCTTTTTTCTGTTGTTCAGCTTCAGCTAATGCTTCTTCAGACATGACTGGTGAGTTTTTAAATGCATGTTGATGCGTTTCTTTATTCTGTTGGCTTGGCATATAGTCAGGCTCATTGGTCACTGCTAAATAGAAAAAGCCCATAAAGAAGCAACTCAAGATCACGGCAATGATTAAGGCTTTCCAACCCCAAGGTGATTTTTCAGGAGAAGAATGATCAGTCATAGGTCTGTACCAAGCGATAAGAAGACAATTCGTTAATGTAACTTTATAACACAAAATCAGCAGTGATAGCTTTAAAATTGATAAAACCCTATAAATATTAGGGTATTTATAATGATAATCAAAGATAAAAAATCTATGGATTATGATGAATAAATTTAAATGCTTGATTAAATTTAAGTGTATGAAATAACGATTTATTTTTGATATTAAACCCGAATAATCTGTAGGTAAATTAAAGCAATACCCATCGTCGTCATGGCGATTCCCATAAATTTCATCAAATAAGTTTGGAAATGAGGTTGGTCTAATAGCGCTTTCATTTTCAAAGCAGAGAAAATATATAAAGCACCGACAAGGGCTAAAGTGACTATCGTACTCAAAACTAACATCATCATAAAAGATAGACTGAGTGATAAGCGTGTACCAAAAATTGAAGGCAACAATGCTAAATAGAATGTGATGGTTTTCGGGTTACTTAAAGTAATGGCTAAGCCAACGACGTAATCTGAATGAAGCTTTTTATTTGATTGTTGATTGTATCGTTGCTTAAGTTGATCTGCTTGCAATTCTGAGTTGAGTGGAACTTGTCGGAAATGCCACAATTTCCAAGCAATATAAAATAAATAAATACATGCCAAGATGATCAGAATTTTACTGAGCATAGGGTCAATGAATTGATTGATAAAATTTAATCCTGATAAGGCAATCGTCAGATAGATCAAATCCCCTGTAATGAGTCCTAAAAGCATGAATAAGGCATTTTTATAATGATGGGTTAAGGTTTTAAAGAGCAGTCCGAGCATTCCTGGGCCAGGAATAAGTGCTGCGATTGAGAGCATAATGACATAGGGAATAAGATCGAGAAAATAATTCATACTGGTTTTATAGGCTAAAGATTTGGAATTATTTTGTTTTAAAATTAGAGGTAAAACTGATCTATTTATTTCTATATTGGCTATATTTAGGGTATAAAAAATAATATTTATAATAAATTTAGGTTAAATTTTCCAATGAAAATCGATAAGACGGATGAAAGCATCCTGAGAATTTTACAGCAGGATTCAAGGACGACGAATCAACAGCTTTCAGAAAACATAGGAATGTCTGCATCACCCTGTTGGCGCCGAGTAAAACGATTAGAAGATGAAAAATTGATACGTGGATACGGCGTTCTCTTAGATCGACGAAAACTAGGTTTAGGTGTCATGGTCTTTATCCGAGTTTCTATTGATCGGCATAGTGAAGCAGAAGCTTTAAAATTTGAAGAAGAAGTAATGCAATTAGAGGATGTTGTAGCTTGTTATAGTATCGGCGGTGATGCTGACTTTTTATTGCAAGTGGTCTCGTATGATCTGGATACTTATGCTGAATTTTCGATGTCAATCATTCGTCGATTAACTGGTATTAAAGAAATGCAAAGTATGTTTACACTCAAAGAGATTAAGTCTTTTCAAGGTTTTCCTGTTCGTAGAAATGTTTAACCATAATGTTTAGTCATGTTTTGAGAAATCGATGTCTTCAATGATAAAAAAACCTCTCACAAGGAGAGGTCTTTTATGATAGTGATTTAGATCTTTTCACCACTTTGAGCTTTACTGATTAAAAGCTGTGGTGCTTTGAAGCGCTCACCATATTTAGCTTCTAAGGTATTTGCACGTTGCAGGGCTTTGTTTAATCCATATTGATTGAGGAACTGCAAAGCACCGCCTGTCCATGGGGCAAAGCCGATCCCAAAGATCGAACCGATATTGCCATCAATCACAGACTCAAGTACACCTTCTTCAAGGCAACGTAGGGTATCTAAAGACTGCACAAACAAGAAACGATCGATCATTTCCTGCTCTAAAATATCAGTGTCTTTCTTCCAATGGCTTAAACCCTCCCATAAGTGTTTTTTGCCACCTTCGGGATAATCGTAGAAACCTGCGCCTGCTGCTTTACCTTTACGATCAAATTCATGAATCATACGATGAATCACATCATCAGCACCTGAGCGAGGCAGGTCTTTACCTTCAGCTTGTAATGCTTTACGTGTTTCTGACGCAACATGCTCAGATAAAGTGAGAGATACTTCGTCTTGAATCGCCAACGGCCCGACTGGCATCCCTGCTTTTAATGCTGCCATTTCAATTTTTGCTGGGTGAACACCTTCAGCGAGTAAACGTAAACCCTCTTGAACAAATGTACCAAAGACACGACTGGTAAAGAATCCGCGGCTGTCATTCACCACAATAGGCGTCTTGCCAATTTGTTGGACATAATCGAAAGCTTTTGCCAAAGTTTCGGCAGAGGTTTCTTTACCTTTAATGATTTCAACCAGTTGCATTTTATCAACAGGGCTGAAGAAATGTAGTCCGATGAAGTTCTTTTGATCTTTGCTGGCTTGTGCCAAACCTGAAATAGGTAAAGTTGATGTGTTCGATGCAAAGACACCACCATCAGCAAGATAGGTTTCAGCCTCTTGAGTGACTTTGGCTTTCAACTCTTGATTTTCAAAAACAGCTTCAATAATCAGGTCACAACCTTGAAGATCTGCTGCTGAAGCCGTTGCTGTGATCAAAGACAATACTTGATCACGTTTTTCAGCGGTCATACGACCTTGTGAAACACGTTTGTCTAAAAGCTTTTGGCTATAAGCTTTGCCTTTTTCAGCATTTTCAATCGATACATCTTTAAGAACGACTTGAATGCCTTTGATGGCTGTTGAATAGGCGATACCTGCACCCATCATGCCAGCACCCAATACACCCACTTTGGTTGCTTGCCATTTTGCGACATCTTTAGGGCGACTTTCACCTGACTTGATCGCATTTAAACCATGCCAGAATGTCCCAATCATATTTTTCGCCACTTGACCTGTTGCCAGATAAGTGAAATATCGTGATTCGATGGTGAGCGCCGTATCCACATCCACCTGTGCGCCTTCAACTGCTGCTGCCATAATCGCTTCAGGTGCAGGGTAACAGCCTTTAGTTTTATCTCGGAGCATGGCAGGTGCAATCGCAAGGACTTGAGCCACTTGTGGAGAAGATGGTGTACCACCAGGAATTTTATAGCCTTTGACATCAAAGGGTTGTTGTGAGGCTTTGATAGATGGGGGATTGGCTTTGACCCAAGCGATTGCTTTATCCATTAACTCTTGTTCTGAGTCAGCCGTATCTTGAATTAAACCCAAAGATTTCGCTTTTTCTACACCAAATTGCTTGCCTTCCATCAAGAAAGGGAAGGCATTTTGTAAGCCGAGCAGGCGTACCATGCGGACGATACCACCGCCACCAGGCAGTAAGCCTAGTGTCACTTCAGGTAAACCAAATTTTGCTTTAGGATCATTTAAAGCAATACGTGCGTGACAACCGAGGGCGATTTCCCAACCACCACCTAAGGCTGTGCCATTCAGCGCAGCCACCACAGGGACACCTAAAGTTTCGATGTAACGAAACTCAGCTTTCATCTTTTGAATCATGCCGAAAAATTCAGTGGCATGTTCTGGCTGAGCCTGAATCAGCTCATCCAAGTCACCACCTGCAAAAAATGTCTTTTTCGCCGATTTAAAAATAATGCCACTTATGCCTGTTTCTGATTTCAGTTTAGAAACGATATTTTCTAGAGCGACACGGAAATCTGCATTCATCGTGTTGGCAGACTGATTCGGTGAGTCTAAAGTGAGAATAACAATGCCATCCGCATTTTTTTCATATTGAATTGCGCTCATGATGATTCTCCTTATACCAACTCAATGATGGTTGCAATACCCATACCACCGCCTACACAGAGTGTAGCCAAACCACGTTTTTTACCTTGGCGTTCAAGCTCATCCATTAAAATACCGAGAATCATTGCCCCAGTTGCACCCAGTGGATGCCCCATTGCAATTGAGCCACCGTTGACATTGACTTTGGCAGGATCAACTTTAAGTTCTGTAATAAAGCGCATGACAACTGCCGCAAAAGCTTCATTCACTTCAAACAGATCAATATCGTCAATGGTTAAGCCAGCCTTTTCCAAAGCTTTGCGCGCAGCAGGCGCAGGACCCGTCAACATGATCGTGGGGTCTGTGCCAACCAAGGCAGTTGATAATACTTTGGCACGAGGTTTTAAACCTTGTTCTTTGACTGCTTTTTCAGAGGCAATCAGCACAACAGCGGCGCCATCAACAATACCTGATGAGTTACCAGCATGATGAACATGATTAATTTTTTGTGCTTCTGGATATTTCTGTAGTGCAACAGCATCAAAGCCCATACCACCCATCATTTCAAAGCTTGGATTCAGTTTGGCTAAGCCTTCGGCAGTGGTGGTTGGTTTGATGAATTCATCTTTATCTAAAATCGTTACACCCGCTTTATCTTTCACTGGAACAACTGATTTATCGAAATAACCTGCGGCTTGCGCAGCGGCAGCCTTTTGTTGTGAGTTGGCTGCAAATGCATCCACATCAGAGCGCGTATAACCGTCTAAAGTTGCAATCAGATCTGCACCGATCCCTTGAGGAACAAAGGTAGATTTTAGATTCGTTTCAGGATCCAGCGCCCAAGGTCCACCATCAGAACCCATGGGAATACGAGACATCGACTCAACGCCACCTGCGACTACTAGGTCTTCCCAGCCAGAACGTACTTTTTGTGCAGCAAGATTGACGGCTTCTAAGCCTGAAGCACAGAAACGATTAATCTGAACGCCTGCAACATCATCATTCCAACCCGCTGCAATGGCTGCAGTTTTCGCAATATCAGAACCTTGATCGCCAATTGGGGTGACACAACCCAACACAATATCATCAACTTTAGAAGTATCGAGTTGATGGCGTGATGCCAATTCATTCAGTAGTGTGGTAAGTAAACTAATCGGTTTAACTTCGTAAAGTGATCCGTCTTTTTTTCCTTTTCCGCGCGGTGTGCGAATGGCGTCAATGATGTATGCCTCGCTCATATGCTTTCCTTTTTTATTGAATAAAATTTGTTATGGTGCTTCGAGTGTAATTGATCTTTTTGAGAGTGCAATGACGAGAACGGGAGAGTCGTTTGATATTTTTTGTCATTTATAAACAGATTTAAAATAACAACAGAGTGAATCGAATCGATGATGTATTTAAAGACAGATGACGGAATTTATAAGATATAAAAGGGCTAATGTGATAACAAAATCGAAAACAAAGATCATTTTAAAAATATTGCTCGGAATCATTTTATTTGTTGTATTAGGCTTTTTATTGCTGATCAGTTTTTATATTTATATGATCTAAGGAATTCACCCATCTGATGAAGGAAGCGGTGGTTTAGCTTGTGAATATGATAAAAATTTTAATGTCACAAAAGCAGAAATAATGCTGATTCAAAATGGAAAAAGAGTAATGTATCAGGCTGATTCAGAACTCTGTATAAGAGAGGCAAAAGACTTCCCTCTAAACTAAAAAAACCTGATCGAAATCAGGCTTTTTTGCAATTTAAATGAACTATGTGTTCCTTAAATTTGCTTAATTCTTATAGTGCAACAATATTCACAGCATTCGGGCCTTTTTGACCTTGAGCGATGCTGAATTGAACTTGTTGACCTTCAGCTAAAGTTTTGAAACCAGAACTAGAGATTTCGCTGAAATGAGCGAAAACATCAGGACCAGATTCTTGTTGAATAAAACCAAAACCTTTAGTTTCGTTAAACCACTTTACTGTACCATTTACAAGAGTTGAATTAGACATAATAAATCCTATTGATTTTTAATAATTTTAAGTCATTAATTTGACATTGTTTTAACTTGAAAATAACAAAGAGTAGCACTTAAAATCTGAAAAAACGGAGGATTATGACTAAAACTGCGATACTTAAAGAAGATTTATAGAAACAACACTTTTTTCTAGTTAATTTCATAATACAGCAATTTTAGGATTATTCAATCAATTTATAATAATTATTTAATATATTTATATTATTTAAAAATCAATAGTGTAGGTTGCTGATTAATTTAAAGTTATCACTTTCAATGAAGGTGGATCAACAGATGAGATCAGATCATTACTTCAATTATAGGTTTCAACTCTCTATAAATTTAACTCGTAAATAAAAAAAGCCCATAGAAAACTATGGGCTTTTCATACATTTAAAAAATTAATGATAACCATGGAGTTGACGATATAAACCTGGTGTTACGCCTGTCCATTTTTTAAATGCGCGATGGAAGGTACTGGTTTCACTAAAGCCGACTTGTTGAGCGACATCTTCTAAAGTTAATGAAGGATTTAACAATAAGTGAATCGCAGCATCGCGGCGTAATGCATCTTTTACACCTTGGTAACTCTTACCTTCAGCCGCTAAGCGACGACGCAAGGTTTGAGGAGAAAGGTAAAGCATTGCTGCAACATCATTCAATGTTGGCATCTCTTCACCAATTTGGCTCTTCAATACTTCACGAATACGTGAGGTCAGAGAATTGGTGTTTTTGAATTTCACTAAAAGTTTAGCAGGCGCACCTTTTAGAAACTCTTCAAGTGTATTTTCATCTTGACGAATCGGAAGGTCTAAATAATCTGCTGCAAAGGTGATTTCTGTGCGTGCTGCATCGAACTGTAATACGGGTGCAAAGAACAAAGCATCATATTCATCGGCATGTTGAGGACGCGGATATGAGAAATGAACGCGTTCTAATGGAATACGGCGCTCGATTAACCATGATGCAAGACCATGCCAAATCATCAGCATACTTTCGGTAATAAAGTGGTCAGGATCCATTGACTTTGGAATGATTGGAACAAGACGCGCTTCGTGCTTATCACGCTCTAAAGAGACCGACCATTCATCACCAAATAATTTATAGAACTGAGAACAACGTTCTAAAGCTTCACCCAGTGTTTTAGCATGGATCACCAATTGGCACATAATGGCAAAAGTACCCAAACGACGCGGTTGGATATCAAAACCAACGTGTTCATCTTGAGTGACCATCCATAACATTTTCACAAAACGTGTATATTGTTCTGGAGAAATTCGGGCTTTAGGTTGACGGAGAAGTTCTGCTTCAATACCAACATGGGAAAGTAGAGTATCGACATCCATGCCTAAACGCTTAACACCGGTCAGGGCTGCATTCACAAAATGGATACTGATCGTATCTCGGCTCATGTTAAATCCTTCAGTATCTTTGATATTCACTTCTACTTAACCTAAATAACACTAGAATATAAATTAGCAATTATGACTAGAGTAATTGCTCTGATACATCATAAATTGCCGAAATGATCAAGGTAAATGGCTGAACATGACATTGTTTAGCTCAATTTAAATTTTTAATATGAATGAAAAATCAACATAATCACGGATCAATAATCAATGAACGCAGCTTTAAAAGGACTCAAAGTACTCGATTTTTCGACCCTATTACCAGGGCCATTCGCCACTTTATATCTAGCGGATATGGGAGCAGAAGTCGTGCATGTGGAATCACCCACACGGCCTGACTTAATCCGATTATTACCGCCTTATGCCAATGGTCAAGCGACTTCACATAGCTATTTAAATCGTAATAAACAATCAGTTACCTTAGATTTAAAAAATCCTGAAAGTATTACACTGATTAAGCAGAAAATATCTGAATACGATATTGTCGTTGAGCAATTTAGACCTGATGTTATGCAACGTTTAGGTTTGGATTATGCAACATTATCGGAGATTAACCCGCGATTAATTTACTGTTCAATTACAGGATATGGTCAAACAGGCTTGTATAAAAGTAAAGCAGGGCATGACATTAATTATGTGGCATTGTCTGGCATCGCTGGTCATTCTGGTCGTTTGGAAAATGGTCCACCGCCGATGGGGATACAAATTGCTGATGTTGCGGGAGGCTCATTGCATGCTGTAATTGGTATTTTATCTGCAGTGATTGAGCGTCAAACTAGTGGTTTAGGGCAGTTTATTGATATTTCCATGACAGATTGTGCGGTCACTTTAAATAATATGGCAGCTGCAGCGGTTTTAGCGGGGGATGCAAAACAACAGCCTGAAAGTGAACATCTTAATGGTGGTACTTTTTATGATTATTACAAAACCAGTGATGGTCGATACCTTTCCATTGGGAGTTTAGAGCCACAATTTATGTCTGGCTTAGCAACAACTTTGGATTTACCCATTCTCTTGCAAAAAGGTGCTTCATTTGATCGTGATGAGCGTAAAGCCGTCAAAGAAGCGATACAAATGAAGATTGCTGAAAAAACATTTGATCAATGGAAAACTATATTTTCAGAATTAGATGTCTGCGTTGAGCCTGTGATGCAACTAGATGAAGCTTTAACATCAGATTTGGCCCAACAACGTGGTTGGGTTGTCAATGTACCAATGAAACTCGATTCATCTGAGACAGAACCACAGTTGGCATTTCCTATTAAATTCTCAAGATCTGAAGCACAGTATCAATTTATTGGACAGGCTTTGGGTGAGGGAAAATGGTAATAGAGCGAAGCAATGAACCTGATTTAATTTTTTAGTTGAGCCAGTCGAGTAGCTGGCGACTAAAAAAATTAAATTGATCATTTTAGTAATTTGCTAATTTCCAAAAATCAGTAATAATGACAAAGTTCGACTAAAGTCTAAATTTATAGACGATCATTAGGCTGCTTTTAAATGGATTTAATACAAATAAATGGACAGCCCCGTTTCGGGCGGTTTGCTGAGTTGCCAAGTGCCATTACTGTTTCTAAGTATGTATATAAAACGCCTTATGGAAAAACTTTAAAAAGTTGGCGTAAGAAACTTAAATTTAAGAAGTTTAAGTTTTGTAGCATTCAACATGAACACTATAGTATTGGACTTGCGATTGCAGATATTGCGTGGGCAGGGCATGGATTTATCTATATCTATGATCATCAGACCCAACAAGTGTTAGAGTGGAATGCCATCAATGTGTTGGCTCGTGCTACGCTTGTAGATGAGCAACCTTTATTTAATCATAGTCATTTTAGTCATTCTCCCTTCGAACTTGATATTCAACATGCCAATGGCGTGCGTTATATTGCAGTAAAAAAACATGGCGAAGAACAGCTTCGTGCTCGAATTTTTTGTGCAGGTACAGATCCTTTATCGATGTGTAGTCCGACAGGAACCAATGGTTGGACCTATACTCAAAAATTAACGACTTTGGCTGTTGAAGGCTTTTTCTTCAATAAACAAGGCGAACGCATTGACTTTAATGAACGTAGTTTTGCGGCATTGGATGATACTTGTGGTTTTTTAAGACCTGAAACGGCATGGTTTTGGTTGTCTTGTAATTTCTGGGATCAACAACAAAATCGAATTGGAATTAACTTAGCATCAGGTGTAAATGAAAGCTTTGGCAATGAAAATTGCCTCTGGATCAATGGACGGATGTATCCATTGGCTGATGTATTATTTGAAGTGACCGATGAAAATCATTGGTCCATTCGTTCTTTAGACAACAAACTCAATTTAGTGGTTGAAACGGGTTGGCGCCGTTATGAGAATATGAATCTACGGATGGTCGGTAGTCAATTTAGCCAATGGCAATCTAAAATTACAGGACAGATTGAAACAGAAGATCAGGGTGTTGTTCATTTTGATCAACAATATGGACTGCTTGAGCAACACTACGCGAAGTGGTGAATGGTTGAGATCCTCATAAAGGCTCATCTAATCAGGTGAGCTTTTTTACTTAAAAGATTAGATCAGTGAGCTGCCTGCCAAAAAGCCTCACCTGCGACTATGGGATCTTGTGTTTTCGCTAAAGTCTCCACCCAAACTTGATATTGTTGAATAATCGGATGTTGACTCGGGTGAAATTCAGGATCAAACCAATCTAAATAGTCCTGTTTTTTTAGGGTCAATATGCCTTTTTGACCAAGGAGCCATTTCAAGCCTTCTTTAAACATTTTGACTCTTTCAATACGAGTAAATCCATCTTGTTTTAACAAACCATGAGTTCGTTGCATGGTAAAACCAAACATCATGATCGTAACCAAAATCAGAGCGGTATACCGAACCACGTTTGAAGTTTTCGCAACATCAACCATCACATCATAAGCAACGTCGCGGTGCTCCATTTCCTCAATACTATGCCAAGCAAAAAGTCCACGAACAAAGGGGTGTGCACCCTGCATGGTGCTTTTTTCGCTAAAAAATGTGGTCGCCATCAATGCTGTCAAATGCTCGCATGAGGCTGTAATCGCAATATTAAAGGTGTTTGGATAACGTTTTAGGGCGTGTTTGAAACGTTGATTGACCTGTCGAATATATTTTTCAATTGGCATTCCTTGATTGATCAAAATTTTATTCATTTTGTCATGTGAAATGCCATGTTGCGCTTCTTGTTGAATGAAATCTTTCACACGACTGGCTAACTCAGGATCTTCGATTTGATTTTGAAAAAGTCGTACACATTCAATGAAATAACGTTCTCCATCTGGAAAGGTTAAACTCAATGCATCAAAGAGTCTTGTTTTAAAAGGATCATTATCGAACCAGAAGCGCGGTACTTCATCTAAGCGAAAATCTAGATTTTTACGAACCACTGGATCGAAAGAAGGATGATTAATTGCATTCATTTTATTTTTATCGCTCAAATCAATTGAATTCAGATTATGCAAAATAAATGAAATAGGGTCTCTATCATGAAAGATCATTTTATTTATCATAATGCTCTTTATGAATACTCAACAACTCAGTGCATCGACTCAGTGTATTGAGCTTAACATGATCAATTGATTTTAAAATGTTAACCAATCAAGCACTTCAGAGCTAATTTATTTACCTGCTTGCCAAAATGCTTCACCCGCTTGGATGGGATCGTTGGTTTCTGCTAGTGTTTCCAACCAAACATTGTATTGAGCAATAATCGGATGGTGGCTTGGATGAAAATCTTGCTTAAACCATTCAGCATAAGGTTTACGCATTTTGGTGAGCATGCCATTGCTTCCAATAAACCAAGGCAGACCTTTAACAGTCATTTTCAGCCTAGATAAACGGTCAAAACCATCGTATTTGAGCATGATATTGGCACGATATGTGGTAAAGCCAAGCATTAATACCGTGGTGAATGCTAAGGCAAATTTTCGAGTCAGTTCAGGGACTCCTCCTACTTGTTTCATGACATCAAAAGCAACATCTCGATGCTCCATTTCTTCAATCGCATGCCAGGCCAATAAGGCACGGACATAGGGATGAGCATCCTGTAAGGTTTCTTTGTGACTGTAAAAAGTATCTGCCATTAATGCCGTTAAATGTTCTGCGGCAGCTGTCATTGCAATGTTATAAGCAGGGGAGCGTTTGGTGAGCTCGAATTTAAACATTTTGTTTAAAACTTTAATAAATTGATCAACAGGCATGCCTTGATTTTTCATTACTTGATTCATTTTGTCATGTGCGATGCCATGTTGTGCTTCTTGGCGGATAAAATCGGCAACGCGTTGTTGTAGGTCTGGATCAGAGATTTTGTCTCTAAACAGACGAACGGACTCAATGAAGTAACGTTCTCCATCTGGGAAAGTTAAGCTTAAAGCATCGAACATACGTGTTTTGAATGGATCTCCACCAAACCAAAAGCGCGGAATATCTTCTAACTTAAAATCGAAGTTGTTACGTACTACGGCTTCGACTGAATATTGTGTAAATGCGTTCATCTTATTTTTAGAGCATTATTGAGTTGTAGTCAGTATGGCGTCCGCTCACAACTTTGTTTTGACAGTTCTTGCCATTTTTTATACAGTTTACGACAAATCAAAATAACGAATGTTAGAATGAGAATACTGATTTGAGAAGTCAGCTTAAAGCATTGCAATGGGTGTACTGATGAAGGATATACATATTCCCAATGGATATTTTCATCTCTGGAAAACATATATCTCGCATCAACACTTGGATGCTTTGGCATTTGCAGAATCACATGGATTCAAAACACAACTATTAGAAATACTCTCGGCGCCTATTGCACAGCAATCGTCATATCGGCTTTTTGAACAGTGTATTCAGTTGACCCAACAGGCTTTAGGAATTCCCAATATTTGCTTTGACATGGCGAAATATATTAAAGCAGAGCATTTTGGTTTGGTCGGTTATATGGCTACGCGAAGCCAAAGAATTTCAGAGTCAATCGATTATATGATGCGCTTTAGTCGGCTGGTGATTGATGGCGAAGAAATTACACCGATGCAAATGAGCCATAATGGTCAAGCGCTGATTTTGAGTTGGCCCTATATTACGGATGACTATATTTTAATTAATGAATTGAATAGTGCATTTATCATAGAAATGGCACATCAAATCGTAGGTTTAAATCATTTTCCCTTGCAAAAAATTAGCTTTGCGCATCCGCCTCAAATGCCGATTTATCATTATCAGAAATTTTATGGCTGTGACGTGATATTTAATCATTCAAGATATGAATTTGAGATTAGTCTAAGCAGCCTGGATGTAGAGTTAGAACAGGCAGATCCGTCGTTGATGGAGTTACTTTTGAAACAAGCGGAAGATGCGATTGCTTCAAAACAGCATTTGAATCATGAGCATAACAGTACGAAGCACCAACTACAGATTTATATTGCAGATTATCTAAAAGCCAAACATCAAGCACCTAAAATTGAAGAAATTGCTCAACAATTGCATATTTCAGTACGAACGCTTCAAAGACAGTTAAAAATCGAGCACACCACATTCAAAGAAATTTTAGATGATGAACGTATGCAACTGTGTGAAAAATTACTGAATCAAACGTGTAGTTTATCCGAGATTGCCAATCAGTTAGGTTATTCGGATCAGTCTGCATTGGCACGAGCATACAAAGCGTGCAGAGGGAAAACGTTGCTGCAATATAAAAAAGAGAAGACGTTCTAACCAGTTTTTGTCAGAGTTTAAATTATTAATTTAAATAAAAAGGCGAGTCTAAACTCACCTTTTTCGTTTCTATTGTAATGCTTAGCACTATGTTAATCATGAACCAATGGATCCAAGCTAAATTTAAGTATTCGCTGTAGTGCTGACTTGTTTAAGACGTGGAAAACGGAAAATAATTGCCAAAACTGCAAATATTGCCAACACCCAGCAGTAATAAATACTTGTAATCATTTCGACGGGTGAGAGTTTTGCAATAGAGCAGGCTAACAGAAGCTGTGCGCCGTAAGGAATCAGTCCTTGAATCACACAAGAGAAGATATCTAACAAGGCCGCGGCACGTTTTGGATCAACGCCGTACTCTTTGGCAACTTCACGCGCCATATCTCCAGATAAAATAATCGCTACGGTATTATTTGCCACAAAAAGATTAGAGAAGATGACTAAGAAGCAAATGCCAATTTCGCCCGCGCGTTGTGTACCGACTTTAAATAATCGAGTCACGCTGTAAATACGCTGAATGAGCCATTCCAGACCACCTTCTTTTTGCATAATCGCAGAAAGCCCACCAAGCATCATGGACAACAGTGCGACTTCAAACATCCCCACAAAGCCATCATAAATGGAGGTATTGAGTTTTTGAATGCTGAAATCAGGTTGAACGGTGTAACCAATAAATCCAGAAATCAAAATGCCAATCGTCAATACGGCGAGCACATGCCATCGACTAAAAGCCAAAAAGAACACGGCAATATAAGGAACAATCAGCCAAGGGTTGTAAGCTTTATAATCTACGGTTTGGCTGGAATTACTAAAAGAAATATAAATGATCAAAGTGATCAGGGCTGCTGGCACAGCAATCCAGACGTTGACCCGAAATTTATCACGTAATTCGACATTTTGACTGCGTGTAGCTGCAATCGTCGTATCTGAAATCATGGATAAATTATCACCAAACATGGCACCACTAATTACCGCACCAATGGCATAAAGCACATTAATTTCAGTGACTTGGCTAAAGCCAAAAGCAATCGGTGCACAGGCTGCGATGGTCCCCATGGATGTACCCATCGCTGTTGCAATGAATGCCGAGATGATAAATAGCATGGGCAGAATGAATTCAGGTGAAATAATGGATAAACCAAACTGAACTGTTGCATCAACACTACCAATCAGGCTACTGACACTTGCAAATGCTCCAGCAAGCATAAAGACCATAAACATCAGAATTAAATTGGGATGGCTTGCACCGCGGAGAAATTCTTCTATTCCTGCGTTTAATTTACCTTTGTATAGAATGACAGCCAGAATAATTGCAGGGATCGCTGCAACAGGTGCTTTGATTTGATAGAAGGCAAATTCTGTCCCAATCAGGGAGTGATAAATACCGCTGCCTAAAAAAATGGCTAAAAAAACAATAAGTGGAAGCAAGGCAAGCGCTCGAGGATGAGCTTTACCTGATGTGGGAGTCGTCATAAAAAAGTAATAAATAAGTAAACGGGGGAAGTATAAATCAGCTTTTGCTATTTAAGGAAAATTAAAATGTAAACTCTAACTGACTTTTTTATAATGTTTTTTTATCAATATATCTAAGTCAGTATTAACGTTGATGATTTTAAAATAAAGCGAAAATAGGTGTTTTTGATCATTGTGAAAAAAATCAAAATATTGATAAATGTGCACTGTGTTGTTAAATGAATTTGAGGTAGTGTTGTCTCAGTTTCGCTCTGTTCATCGAGTAAAAAATAGCGTTACAATGAGATGACTTGTATTTTTACAATATCAACTCCTCAATTTTAAACAATTCAAGGAATGTAAGCCCCTATGTCACGTTTAGCCACACGATTTTCACAGCTTAAATCTCAACAGCGTAAAGCTTTAGTTTCGTATGTTATGGCAGGTGACCCACAACCCGTGGTAACAGTTCCACTGTTACATCAAATGGTTGAGGCAGGGGTAGATGTCATTGAACTTGGATTGCCATTTTCCGACCCAATGGCAGATGGTCCAGTAATTGCTCTGGCTGCTGAACGGGCTCTAGCTGCGGGTACCAATACCCTCGATGCATTAAACATGGTAAAGCAGTTCCGTGAGAAAGACAGTGAAACACCTGTTGTACTGATGGGCTATTTAAACCCTGTTGAAGTGATCGGCTATGAGCGTTTTGTTTCGATTGCACACGAAAGTGGTGTAGACGGTGTTCTTTTGGTGGACTTACCACCAGAGGAAGCAAAAGATTTAGATACAGTATTGAAAAAATACAATATGGATCAAATTTTCTTGCTCGCACCAACATCGACAGATCAACGTATCCAACATGTAGCAAATCAAGCAAGTGGCTTTATTTACTATGTTTCACTGAAAGGTGTGACGGGTGCAGCAACTTTGGATGTCGCAGAGGCTGCGGCGCGTATCCAAAAAATTAAAGCTGTCACCAATGTACCTGTAGGTGTTGGCTTCGGAATTAGTGATGCGGCTTCTGCGAAAGCAATGGGAAGCGTGGCTGATGCTGTGATTGTGGGTAGTGCATTTGTGAAACCTTTTGCAACCCTTGCACCCGAACAAGCTGCTGAGCAAGCGGTCAATAAAGTTAAGGAGCTTCGAGCTGCGCTCGATGAGTTAGTATGAATCAAGAAGTGAAATCAGGGAAAGTTTTGAGTCCAATTACACCATGGACAGAACGTTCTGTTCCGGGCATTCATGTTCCTGATGAACAACAGACATTAAAAGCGACATTTACTGAACCGACCATAGAGTGTCCAGAATGCCACGCTTTGGTTACCCGTACAGCGATGTCTTTCAATGCTTATGTTTGTCCACAATGTGATGAACATTTGAAAATGAAAGCCCGTGATCGTTTGAATTGGTTCTTTGATCAAACAGGCAAAGAGTTTGGTCAAGAGTTCGTTGCAAAAGATCCTCTCAAGTTTGTCGACAGCAAAGCCTATCCTGTGCGTATGAAAGAAGCACAAGAAAAAACAGGCGAAACTGAAGCATTAGTGGTGATGCAGGGTCAAATCAAAGGCTTATCTTTAATTGCATGTGCTTTTGAATTTGATTTTATGGGCGGATCAATGGGGACTGTAGTCGGTGACCGTTTTGTTCAAGCCGCTGAAAAAGCGATTGAAACCAAACAACCGATGATTTGTTTTGCTGCATCTGGCGGTGCGCGTATGCAAGAAGGCATGTTGTCTTTGATGCAAATGGCACGTACTTCGGCTGCAATCCAAAAAATGAAAGATGCACGTGTACCGTATATCGTGGTATTAACACATCCCGTATACGGTGGTGTAACTGCGTCACTGGCAATGCTGGGTGATGTACACATTGCTGAACCGAAAGCAATGATTGGTTTTGCTGGTAAGCGTGTGATTGAGCAAACTGTTCGAGAAAAACTGGAAGAACCGTTCCAACGTGCAGAATTTTTACTTGATCATGGTGTGGTCGATCAAATTGTCCATCGTCATGCATTACGTGATACAGTTTACCGTATAGTAGCGAAGTTGATGAATTTGCCTTGATGCACACAGCACCATTAGAAACTGATGATTTACAAACATGGCTCGATTATTGGAGCCATGTTCACGTTACAGGGATTGATTTAGGCTTAGAGCGGGTCATCCCTGTGGCAGAAAAACTCGGTGTGGTTACACCGGATGCTAAAGTGGTGACCGTTGCTGGAACAAATGGCAAAGGCTCAACCTCAACCACTGTGGCCTCTATTCTGAATGCTCAAGGCTATCATGTAGGCCTCTATCAATCTCCGCATATCTATCGTTTTAATGAACGTGTCAAATTGGCTGGTCAGGAAGTTGATGATCAATCATTGATTTCTGCTTTTGTATTGGTCGATCAAGCTCGCCGTAAATGTAATCTCAGTCTGTCTTTTTTTGAAGCAACGACACTGGCTGCCTTTGTGATTTTTAAGCAGAAGGCTTGCGATGTCTGGGTGCTTGAAGTTGGACTAGGTGGTCGTCTTGATGTCGTTAATGTCGTGAATCCGAATGTTGCCGTGATCACCAATATTGGTTTAGATCATGTCGATTGGTTGGGCGACACGATTGAAAAAATTGCCTTTGAAAAAGCCGGTATTATTCGTCCCAATATTCCTGTGATTTTTGGGGGGCAGCAAGACCTACCTCTGGCGATTCAACAAAAAGCACAAGACTCAAATACTCAACTCTATTGCGTCAATCGGGACTATTTTTATAACGATAGTCTGGATGGAAAAACCTGGAACTTTGCAAGTGCAGGGACAACCTTAAAACTGCCTATCGGTTCTTTAGCACTTGATAATATTTCGACGGCTGTCGCAGCTGTTTTGTTGAGTGGACTTAAAGTTTCACAACAAGCAATCGCAATTGGGATTCAAAATGCCAAGCTTCAGGGGCGATTTGACGTACGAAAAATCGCCGATAAAACAGTGATTTTTGATGCGGGACATAATCCGCATGGTGTAGAATTTTTGTTAAAGCAATTGCGTAATTTCTTAGAATACAATAAACAGTACACAGAAGTGGTTGCTGTTTTTTCAATGCTTGCAGATAAAGATATTCATTCTGTCGTTAACTTGTTGAAAAATACCATATTAGAGTGGAAAATTGCACCTATGGCTGTGCCTCGTGCTGCGTCTTTAGAACAATTAGAGAACGCATTGCAAGGTGAAACAGTTCAACCCTATCAAAATGTACAAGCAGCATTTCAATCAGCGCTTGAAGAAACAAATAATAATCAGCTGATTTTGGTGTGTGGTTCGTTTCATACCTTAGAAGCGGTCTGGGAGTATTTAGAGCATGTCAATGAATAACAAACAGCGTTGGATGGGTGGCGTTGTTTTATTAGGTGGTGGTGTTTTATTGGCAGCCCTCCTATTAAAGGGTAAAGAAGAAATACATCAAACCCAAGTCCAAACACCGACGACTGAAAAAGTACAACAACAAGCCAATCGTCCTGCTGAAGCAGTTCAATTAGAAGCTTTAACGGTTGATGTTGAAACAGAAAAGCGTCTGCTTGAAGAACAACGACGCGCGCGGGAAAAGGCAGTGGCAGAGCAAGAAGCAAAGTCTGCTGAATTTTTACGCATGCAACAACAAGCAGAAGCTCAAGCAGCTCAAAAGGCAGCTGAAGAATATGCTGCGATGAATGCAAACCGTACGGCGCAGCAAAGCTCCGATCATATTCCCCCTGAGTTGGTTGAAGATGAAAAGGCCAAAGCTCAACGGTTAGTTGAAGACAAAAAAGCTGAAGCCAAGAAGCAAGAGCAGTTGAATGCGCAAGCCGATCAGACTGCTGAGCAAAAACGTAAAGCAGAAGAGCAGAAGAAGGCTGAAGAAAAACGCCTAGCTGAACAAAAGGCAGCAGCAGAAAAGAAAGCGGCTGATGAGAAGCGTAAGGCTGAGGCTGATAAGAAAGCTGCTGATGCAAAACGTAAGGCGGAAGCTGAGAAAAAGGCTGCTGAAGCCAAGAAAAAAGCTGAAGCTGATAAAGCACGTGAGCTGTTGGAAAAAGGTGATAAACAGTGGATGGTTCAAGTGGCACTGGCTGCCAATGAAGCAAATGCTGATGCCGTTGCTGCGAAACTTCGCGCCAAAGGCTATAAAGTGACGCAAAGCCCAACGTCAAAGGGTATTCGTATTATGGTTGGCCCTTCGAAAGACCGTGAAACTGCGGATGCAGCGCGTAAGAAAATTAATACTGATCCAAGTCTGAACATGAAGTCAGCATGGGTGATTGATTGGGTGCCTTTAGATAAGCGCTAATTTGTGTAGATGTTCTGACAAAATTAAGATGGATTCGAAAGTTGCTCTCGAATCCATTTTATATTTTCAGGGGTGAATATTTTTTCGATGTTGATCCAAATGGGATGAAACCCATAACCCCCATATTTCATCTCATCAAGTGCATCTTGAGTTGACCAATGTTCGAAAATAATGCGATACATCGCAATACTTGCACCTGTTCGATCTGAGCCGTGATAGCAGTGAATCAGTACGTTTTTATCTTGCAATTGAGCACGTTGAATTTCACGCATGACTTTGAGCAAATCTTCTCGGCTAATTGCCCACGTGTATATTGGAATATGAACGAGATTTAAATCGGTGTTGGATAAAACTTTGGAATCTTGATCACGACTACGTAAATTAATAACGGTTTGAATGCGATGTTGTTTAAGTAAAGGAATAATCTCAGCTTCAGGCTGTTCGCTTCGAAACACAAATGAACTGATTTGGTAGAAATTATCAGCGCGCTGTATTGATTTTCCCCAATGGCTTGGTCTGCGATCATCTGGCAGCGTAGGTGTGGTCATACAGCCTGTTAAAAGCAGACTAGAGAGGATCAAGCTGTAGCAGAAATGATTAAAATTTGGTGTTGTTTTCATTGTCGTTCTAGATATTTTCAAGATTTAAATTTAAAGCGATTTTAGGTGACGAAGTTCAGTGGATTCAAGTTGATTCTTGCAACCAAAGCTGAATGAAAGTATCAAAAAAACGAATCTGATGATTGAGGTGTAGCTTTGATTTTAATTGGATTTAATGTTGTTTAAAGAAAAAGGCCTATTTGAAAATAAGCGGTGTGATTCAAGATGGCTCGTCAAAGAATCTTGAACCTAAGTCAAAAGATATAATGGCTCTTTATTTGGGTTGAGCCGTAAATCTCAGATAAGGCTTAACAGCTGTATACCCGTGAGGGAAGCGTTGTTTAATTTCTTGTTCATCTGTTAACGCAGGGACAATCACGACGTCTTCACCTTGTTGCCAGTTAGCAGGGGTAGCAACTTTGTGGTTCTCTGTGAGTTGTAAAGAATCAATGACCCGCAAAATTTCATGGAAATTACGACCTGTTGAAGCAGGGTAAGTGATGATTAAACGCACTTTTTTATCTGGATCGATCACCACCAAAGAACGTACAGTCGTGGTTTCGCTGGCGTTGGGGTGAATAAAATCATAAAGCGTGGATACTTTACGATCTTTATCGGCAAGAATGGGAAAGTTCACTTGAGTATTTTGTGTTTCATTGATGTCTTGAATCCATCCATAATGTGATTCGACATCATCTACAGACAAAGCAATCGCTCTGACATGACGTTTTTCAAATTCATCTTTGAGTTTTGCCGTAAAGCCAAGCTCAGTGGTGCAGACTGGGGTAAAGTCAGCAGGGTGCGAAAATAGAATTGCCCAATGATCACCTAAAAACTCGTAAAAATTAATGGTACCCTGGCTCGATTCTTGTTGGAAATCTGGTGCAATATCACCTAAACGTAAAGACATGTTAAATCCTCATTTATGCTGTATATGGTGTATGTTGAATCAGAATATGGAGGATTTTATTTAGAATGAAAAATAGTGTTTTAAGCTTTTATTATGAAAAAAATGGATAAATACTTAAAATTTATTTAAAAAAATGATTTGTTTGATAAGAATCAACTATCTATAGAACGATTAAATTTGCTACATTAATTCGCCCTTGACGCTATGCTGTAAATGCACTGGTCAGAATTTTTTGAATGCTTTTGTTTAAAACCCTTGTACTTCAAATTTCTAGCACCATAATAACGTCTGAGAAAAAATTTATTTTTAATAAGCAAGTTTTAGAGAGTTTATACATGTTGGCAAGTCTGATCGGAGGTATCTTCGGTACTAAAAACGAGCGCGAACTGAAGCGTATGCGTAAAATTGTCGAGAAGATCAATGCGCTCGAGCCGACGATCTCTGCATTAAGTGATGCAGATTTATCTGCAAAAACCGAAGAATTCAAACAACGATATAAGAAAGGCGAAAGCCTAGATAAGTTGCTACCAGAAGCTTTTGCGGTGTGCCGTGAAGCGGGTAAGCGCATTATGGGGATGCGTCACTATGACGTTCAGCTGATCGGTGGTATTACCTTACATGAAGGTAAAATTGCAGAAATGCGTACTGGTGAAGGTAAAACCCTGATGGGTACTTTGGCGGTATACCTCAATGCAATTACCGAACAAGGTGTGCATGTCATTACGGTGAACGATTACTTGGCACAACGTGATGCTGAGTTAAACCGTCCGCTCTATGAGTTTTTAGGTCTGAGCGTCGGTGTTATTTATTCAATGCAAGCGCCGTTTGAAAAAGCGGAAGCGTATCGCGCTGATATTACCTATGGCACAAACAATGAATTTGGTTTCGACTATCTACGTGACAACATGGTGTTTTCTCTCGCTGAGAAAAAACAGCGCGGTTTAACGTATGCGATTATTGATGAGGTCGATTCGATCTTGATCGATGAGGCACGTACACCTTTGATCATTTCAGGTCAAAGTGAAGATTCTTCTCAGCTTTATGCGGCAATCAATGCGATTCCACCCAAGTTGCATGCTCAAAAAGAAGAAAAAGTGGCCGATGGTGGTCATTTCTGGATTGATGAAAAGCAACGCTCAGTTGAAATCACTGAAGCAGGTTTTGAGGCGGTTGAAGCTGAATTGATTGAAATGGGCTTGTTGGCTGAAGGCGAGAGCTTATATTCGGCTGCAAATCTGAATTTGGTTCATCATGTGACTGCTGCGATTCGTGCTCATTATCTTTACCAGCGTAATGTTCAATACATCATCAATGATGGTGAAGTGATTATTGTCGATGAAAATACAGGTCGTACGATGCCAGGTCGTCGTTGGTCTGAAGGTCTGCATCAAGCCGTTGAAGCGAAAGAAGGGTTGGAAATCCAACCTGAAAACCAAACGCTTGCAACAACGACATTCCAGAACTATTTCCGTTTATATAAAAAGCTTTCCGGTATGACAGGTACTGCTGATACTGAAGCGGCGGAAATGAAAGAAATTTATGGTTTAGATGTGGTACTGATTCCTACACATCGCCCAATGGTGCGTAATGACCAAAACGATTTAATCTATTTAAACCGTAACGGTAAATACAACGCCATTATTGAAGAGATTAAAAAAATTCACGAAGCTGGCGTTGCCCCAATTTTGATTGGTACAGCGACCATTGAAGCTTCTGAAATTTTGTCTGATAAATTGAAAGAGGCGGGGATTACCCACGAGGTATTGAATGCGAAACAGCATGAGCGTGAAGCCGATATTATTGCGCAAGCGGGTTCTCCGCGTGCAGTGACCATCGCAACCAATATGGCGGGTCGTGGTACAGATATCTTACTGGGTGGTAACTGGAAATCTAAACTCGCAAAAATTGAAAATCCAACTGCAGAGGACGAAGCACGTCTGAAAGCAGAGTGGGAACAAAACAATGAAATGGTGCTTGCTTCAGGCGGGTTGCATATCATTGGTTCTGAACGCCATGAATCACGTCGTATTGATAACCAGCTACGTGGTCGTTCAGGTCGTCAGGGTGACCCTGGTGTTTCTCGCTTCTTCTTATCACTTGAAGATGATTTGATGCGTATTTTCGCAGGTGATCGTGTTGTCGGTATGATGCGTGCGATGGGCTTGCAAGAAAATGAAGCGATCGAACACAAAATGGTGTCGCGTTCAATCGAAAATGCACAGCGTAAAGTTGAAGCTCGTAACTTTGATATTCGTAAGAATCTATTGAAGTACGATGATGTCAACAATGAACAACGTAAGATTATTTACTCACAGCGTGATGAAGTCCTTGCTGCAAGCACTTTACAAGATTACATCGAAGGTATGCATCGCGAAGTGATGAAAGGGGTGATTGAAAACTTCATCCCGCCTGAGTCAATTCATGATCAATGGGATATTGCAGGTCTAGAGCAAGCACTCAATGCTGATTTTGGTATCAATTTGCCTGTCAACGAATGGCTTGAGAATGATCGTCGTCTAGATGAAGAAGCATTGGTAGAACGCATTACTGATGAAGTCATTTCACGTTATCGTTCTCGCCGTGAGCAAATGGGTGAAGAATCAGCTGCGATGTTAGAGCGTAACTTTATGTTGAGCTCGCTTGATCGTCATTGGAAAGATCATTTGGCGGCTATGGATTACTTGCGTCAAGGGATTCACTTGCGTGGCTATGCGCAGAAAAATCCTGAACAGGAATATAAGAAAGAAGCATTTAACTTATTCGTCAATATGTTGGCTGTGATTAAGTCTGATGTGGTGACTGACTTGTCATTGGTTCGTTTACCAACACCTGAAGAGCTGGCTGAGATGGAAGCACAGCAACAAGCTCAAGCTGAGGCAATGCAGTTGTCATTGTCACATGCTGAAGTGGATGGTTTAACGGGTGAAGAAACAGTTGTTGAGCAAGATGTAAATCAATCTGCGGGTGATGTAATCATCCCACCTGAAAGTCGTAATGCACCTTGTCCATGTGGCTCAGGTCTTAAATACAAGCAATGTCACGGTAAAATCTAAGATCTGACTTAATGTATCCTTAGAATTAAACATGATATTCAGAAAAAGCAGAATTTAGATTCTGCTTTTTTTATTTGGATGAGTATATTTTATGCGTTGGATTATGGATTAAATCGTGGTTTGATATTTACAAGATGTGAATAAATATTGCCTAATGAATAAGTTAATGTTATTTACATGTCATGAATGAAACATTGGAAAGAAAATGAAAAAACTATTAAAACCAATCTTCGCTATCGCATTGGCACTACCGACTCTTGCATTTGCAAATGCTGCGACACAAACCACAACTGTTGATAAAGTAAAAGCGGCGACGGGTGCTCAAGTTGCTCAAGCTGAAGTGAAAGATAATTCTACGACAGTGATTAGCCCGCGTACTGGTATTCGCTATACTTTGGGGAATACAGGCGGTCGCCCAATCATTTTGAAAACAGCGGCTATTTCTGCGGTAACGCCTGCAACGGCAAATCGTATCGTGGCATCTAACCCAGCATTATCTGCTTCGAGTCAAGAAAAAGCCAAACAAGCTTTATTGGATGGAAATGCTCAATAATTTTCAACACTATTGGCTTTAATCTTAAGATCAATACCAGCAGCTTTTGCTGGTATTGTTTTATAAAAGCTCATATAAGCAAAAAATGCGGTATAGAACGACTCGATTTTTTGACTCTTTTCTACTAAGCTTAGTTTTCCTTTAATTCAATTTTGGACATTTAAAAATGGCGGTTGGTGACGTGGCGATGCCACAGATGCATGTGGTAAAAGGTGTAAAAATAGGCTCAGCAGAAGCGTATGTGCGTTATCCAAACCGACGTGATTTAGTTGTTTTTGAATTTTCAGCAGGGACGAATGTTGCAGGTGTGTTTACACAGAATGCATTCTGTGCAGCGCCTGTGCATGTATCTAAAGCACATTTGGCTGAAACTAATCCACGTTATCTGGTGATTAATACTGGTAATGCCAATGCAGGTACAGGTCCAACGGGAATGCAAAATGCTCAAACAACGTGTACTGAATTTGCCAAAATTGCCAATGTGGATACAAATGAAGTTCTACCTTTCTCAACTGGTGTGATTGGTGAGCAATTGCCAATGGATCGTCTAATTCAAGGCCTTAAACCTGCATTCGACACGCTTGTTGATGATGCATGGGCTTTGGCAGCTGCTGGCATTATGACCACAGATACTTTGCCAAAGGGCGCTTCTGAACAGTTTGAAATGGATGGTGTGCTGTATAGCATGACGGGTATTTCAAAAGGTGCAGGCATGATTCGTCCAAATATGGCAACCATGCTGGGTTTTGTTGCGACAGATGCTCCAATTTCGAGAGCATTGGTACAGCAATTACTTAAGGCGACAGTAGAGCAGTCATTTAACCGTATTACGATTGACGGTGATACCTCGACGAATGACTCATGTATTTTTGCAGCAACGGGTCAAGCTGGTGGTGCAGAAATTACATCAACTGAAGATGCTCGCTATGCAGTCGTTCTAGAAGTATTAACGCGTATTATGAAACGTTTAGCACAACTCATCGTTCGTGACGGTGAAGGTGCAACGAAGTTTATTACTGTAGCTGTTGAAGGGGGCGCAAATACTCAAGAATGCTGTGATATTGCATATAGTATTGCGCATTCTCCGTTAGTCAAAACGGCATTCTTTGCATCTGATCCTAACTGGGGGCGTATCCTTGCAGCGATTGGTTATGCAGGTGTAAAAGATTTGAACGTTGAGAAAATCCAAGTCTGGTTGGATGATGTGCAAATCTGTAAAGATGGTGGTGCGGCAGCAGACTATACAGAAGAAGCAGGTGCCAAAGTGATGAATCAAGCAGAGATCATGATACGTGTTGATCTAGGTCGAGGGGTAGCCAAAGATACGGTCTATACCTGCGACTTGTCTTATGACTACGTCAAGATTAATGCTGATTATCGTTCTTAATGCAAAAAAGCCTCAATATGATTGAGGCTTTTTTATATATTTTAATGATTGGTAAAAAGCAAACTGCCAAATTATCAATCGGTGTGTGATAGCTCACTTGAGCGCTAAGGATAGAGACAGCTAGAATGAATGATGCAACCAATTTAATTGCCAACGATGCAAAGACGATTGTACAAGCGCATTTAGACTTATTGGGTGAAGTGAAGGAGCATGTAATATCTCCTGAACTGAAAAAACAGAAATTTGCACAAATCCAAGCGGAATTGATTAAGCGCGATGCTGTATTGGTTGCACATTATTATTGTGATCCTGAAGTTCAGGAACTTGCTGAATTGACGGGTGGTTGCGTTTCTGACTCTTTAGAGATGGCGCGTTTTGGTCGTGATCATCCAGCAAAAACCTTGGTTGTGGCTGGTGTAAAGTTTATGGGGGAAACCTCGAAGATCTTATCGCCTGAAAAAACAGTACTGATGCCGACGTTGGAGGCAACCTGCTCCCTAGACCTTGGATGTCCTGTAAACGAGTTCACAGCTTTCTGTGATGCACATCCAGAGCATACTGTGGTTGTGTATGCCAATACATCAGCAGCAGTCAAAGCACGCGCAGATTGGGTGGTGACATCTAGTTGTGCGGTTGAGATTATTGAGCACCTCGATAGTCTAGGTGAAAAAATCATTTGGGCGCCTGATCAGCACCTTGGTCGTTACATTCAAAAGAAAACGGGCGCAGACATGTTGCTTTGGGATGGCTCTTGTATTGTGCATGAAGAATTCCGAGCACGTGGTATTGCACAGATGAAAGCGCTTTATCCTAATGCAGCTGTGCTGGTGCATCCAGAGTCTCCAGAATCGGTGATTGAAGTTGCGGATGCTGTAGGTAGTACTTCACAGTTGATTAAGGCGGCACAAGAGCTTCTACACGATACCATGATCGTCGCAACAGATCGCGGTATTTTCTACAAAATGCAACAAATGGTACCAGACAAGACATTAATCGAGGCGCCAACAGCAGGAGAGGGTGCGACTTGTCGTTCTTGTGCGCACTGCCCGTGGATGGCGATGAATGAATTAGATGGTATTTTGGATGTTTTACGCAAAGGCGATCAAGAAATATTCGTTGATGCCGCATTGTCAAAACGTGCAAAACAGCCTTTAGATCGAATGTTGAACTTTAGTGCCTCTTTAAAACGATAAAAGTGGCTAAAATGCTTGATAAATATACATTTGAAGCATTATTTTCATTTTTTTTGAATATAGGTGTTGACGAGATTAAGCGTCGCGCCTAGAATGCACACCGTACCGAACGATACATCGAAAGATAAGTTGGACGGTACCAAAGCTGAGATGAATCGGAGTATGGCGCAGTTTGGTAGCGCACCTGGTTTGGGACCAGGGGGTCGTAGGTTCGAATCCTACTGCTCCGACCAATTCTTCAAGGCAAGGTTTTCCAGTGATCTTAGATCGTTAGGTAATGCGCCTGTAGCTCAGTTGGATAGAGCATCCGCCTTCTAAGCGGATGGTCACAGGTTCGAATCCTGTCAGGCGCGCCATCTGGTCGTTTGATGTTGTAGAATCTAAAATGTTGTAATGGTGGTTGTAGCTCAGTTGGTAGAGCCCCGGATTGTGATTCCGGTTGTCGAGGGTTCGAGCCCCTTCATCCACCCCACTCTCTTATGAGAATCGGAGTATGGCGCAGTTTGGTAGCGCACCTGGTTTGGGACCAGGGGGTCGTAGGTTCGAATCCTACTGCTCCGACCATTTAAATAAAGTTTGAACATTGAAAAATGATCCGCTTAATAGCGGTTTTTTTACGTCTATAAAAATCTATTAAACTGCAGCAACAAAAAAAAGACTCTATAGGGAGTCTTTTTTACATGAATGAAATATTAAGGGATAATGATAATCGCAACGCGTCTATTGGCTGCGCGTGCAGCTTCAGTATCAGCATGCTCAATAGGTTGGGATGAACCTTTACCTATTATTTGAATATTCTGTGGTTGGAATTGGTTTGCTAAAAATATTTGAGCAACACTTTCTGCGCGTTTCTGGGAAAGCTTTAAGTTGTAATCGGGATCGCCAACATTATCGCTATGTCCAACAACTTTCACTTTATTTAATTTGAACTTATGCAGTTGCGTTGCAAGTTGATTTATTTCAGCATGTTTTTGTGTTGAAATTTCTGAAGCATTAAAATCAAACAATAAACGCTCAGGTAAACCTAAACTCCAACCTTCTTCAGTTAATACGAAACCTTGCTGTTTCAGCATTTTAACTTGTTTATAATTGAGAGAACCAAAACTTAAACAACCTGACAGTGTAATAAGTAGAATCCCTAAAACAATAAATTTTAATTTTCGATTAAACATTATTTGCAACCTTAGAATAAGTTTAAGAATGATAAATGAACCAATGATGTTTGAGTGTTTTTGCTTTATACATTGCTTGGTCAGCTTGTGCGACTAAGTCTTCGGGACTGTTCGCTTCTTTTGCAATTGCAATTCCAATACTGAAACTAAAAGGAACAACGTGATCTTTGTAAATTAGTGGTTCTGCACAGCACTTAATTAAATTCTCTGCGATAGAAATCAGGTGCTCTACTTGGTTGACTGATTTGAGGATAATGGCAAATTCGTCACCACTTAATCGAGCAACAAAATCATTTTGCCGAGTACTTGTTTTTAGTCTTCTGGCTGTTTCTTTTAAAACTTCATCGCCAACTGGATGACCATACTTATCATTGATGTTTTTAAAGTTATTGCTGTCAATAAACACGAGTGCTGCATGCTCACGTAATTCAGGATTTGAAAAAACATCCTGTAAAACCTGATTGAAATAATTTCGATTAGGTAGTTGAGTCAGATCATCATGTTGGACTTGGTGAGTCAGTTGGCTATTTTCACTTTGTAAGTGAATATGCCATGACTGAATTTCTTCCAATAATTCGTTAAATACAATATTAAGATCATCAAATTCTTTAATATTGTTTTGTGGAAATCTTAAATTATACGCTTTTTGTTTACTTACTATTTGTGCGATATGACTGATTGGTGAAATTGAATTCATAATATGTTGATAGGTGATATTTACTGACCACCATAATGCAAATACCATGAACAGCATGCCGAGCAATAAGCCTAGAAAAATTTTAAGCATAAAAATTAAAATTTTATTTGAACTGCCATATAAAACAACTTCACCGACTTTTTCACTATTATGATTTACATCTATACGTAATGGTTCTTTAAAAAATAATTGATCAAAGATATTTTGTAGTGATGAGTAGTGATGAATATCTTTAATACTATTAGTAATAGGTTGCCCAATACTATTGTTGATTTGAATGGATCGAACAGAATGTTGTTGTGTATATTCTTGAATAATTTGATTCAATGTCAGTTCGTCTTGGAATACCAAAGCAGGTTGGATTCGTTCTGCAACTGTTCGGCTCACCAAAAGCAAATTTTGTTTTGCATAAGAATTTACAGTGAAAACTGAAATTGATGTAAAAGTCAGTGTACAAATTAAGAAGGTGATCGCAAAAATAATAAATTGCGATCTTCTAAATACTGATTGAAGTGAGCGTAAATCAAAATATTTTTTAATCATGATACTTACTCCGTTTGTTGCGCTAGAAGTAAGACGCGGGGATCAATATGAATTTTTGTTTTAGCTAAGCTGTCAAGATTTACTTTAAAAAGAGATTTGCCACCTTTAGATGTATATAAGCAGAATACACTTCCAATCTCACAATCATTGTTGTTGATTGAAAATGAAAGTGCAGGGGGAGTCTTTAAATTATTAATAATATTCTGTTCTTGAGAAGGGGAGTTTTTCGAAAAGAAAATGGCATCGCATTTAAGGTTAGCTATGTTGTTTGATGAAACGTTTATGACTTTTAAGTTGGGTTTTTTGGAACTTGCGATGACAGCCAATTCATTTTGAGTTATCTGATCATCTACAACACATAAGCTGGGATTTTGGCTTGACCACTTCACATAGCTCATAATTGAAAACGTAATAGTAAAGATCGAGTGATTTGAATTGGCATGAGAAAGACTACTCAATAAAAGTAGTACCCCGAAACAGAAGAATTTTCTATTTATAAATGGCGCCATTTAAAATTTAGTATTTTAGTCGTTGTATTATTGGTTAGTTTAAAACATATAAAAAAATATAAATAGCTTAAAAAATGAATCAATAAATCAAATCAACGTGAATTTAGAGGAAAAAATGGTCATTTGTTAAATAAAGTTAAAAAAGGGTATTGCAACGGATCTGAAATGCTGTAGAATGCACATCCATCGGCGGTGATGAAGATTAAAACTTCTGATAAAACAGTAACTTAGTTAAAAATGATTAAGTTGGGTTTTAGAAAGAAAGTTTAAAATAATTTGAAATTGCAGTTGACTATTTATCGAAAGAGAGTAGTATAGCCGACCTAGCTTGCTGGTGACGAACCAACGAGAAGATCATTAAGAGATTATGAAGAACAACTTGTGTGGATTTTTACTGATTGATTAATCGAA